>JALVWI010000023.1 GCA_027038335.1 Campylobacterales bacterium
GTGATATATCCGCCTCTTTTTATGTGCATACCGCCGACACCAAAGTCACCCAACTCGTACTCATTTGTTATATAAGTTACGGTAGCTTTATCTCTTACACCTTCTTCTCTTAATTTGTGATCAATATTGAAAGTATATTCAAAAGCTGCACCTTGACATGTGCACATACCATGCCCTGTTCCTATAAGAAACTTTTTATGTTCACCTTTTTTCATTTTCTCTATTATATTATCTAACTCATTTGCCGCATGTGCCGCATGGTTTGCCGTACATACTGAAACGGTATTTTTTCCAAGTTGTCCTTGTCCGTTTCCAAGTCCGGGTGTTGCATCAAAGTTGAGTTTTGGTCCTGTTGCATTTATAAGGTAGTCATAAGTAACTTTTTCTTGTTCGCCGGTTTTGTTTGGATCAGTATATTCTATGGTTACATAAGGTTTTGCTTCCTCTTCTCCCCCTTCAGGATGGATAGATAATGCTTTAGCCTGTTTATAGTCAATACCTATTTTTTCATAAACAGGAGCCAATTCAAAAACAACATCTTCAACCGTCATATCTCCAACTCCAACCCAAACATTTGAAGGTATCCAATTCCACTTTGCATTTGGTGTAACTACTACAACCTCATGTTTACTTCCTAGCCATTTTGCTAAAAATGTAGCGGCTGTATGTCCTGAGACACCACCGCCAAGTACTACTATTCTTGCCATATACTCTCCTTTTTATAAACTTTATAAAGCTTGCTTTAACCAAAGTTTATTATTTTATTTATGTGTTAGAGCAATTATAACATTTTATTATTAAAATATTATTATCTAATGCTATTTGTTTTTTAATGTTTATTATAAGAAAATTTTATAAATAACTATCTTTGTACTCCACATATCTTTTTGCTGAATTATAAAGTTCTTCAATCTCTTGATCATTTAATATTCTAACCAATTTTGCGGGAGAGCCTACTATAAGGCTTCTTGGAGGAAATATCTTATCTTTTGTTACAAGTGAATTTGCCCCCACTATCGACTCTTCCCCTATAATAGCACCATCAAGTATAGTAGCACTCATTCCGATAAGAGAGCCTTTCTTGATAGTGCAACCATGAAGCATAACTTTGTGTCCTACGGTAACATCATCTTCTATGATAGTCGGATTTCCCTCAGGTTTACTCAAAGAGGCATGAGTTACATGTATCATACTGAGATCTTGGATATTTACTCTTTTTCCTATATGTATGAAATTTACATCACCTCTTACAACACATCCAAACCAAATAGAGCTATCATCACCAATATCAACTTCACCTATTATATCTGCACTATTTGCTATAAAAACATTTTTTCCTATTTTTGGAGTTATTCTATTGTAAGTATATATCATACTCTTTCCTTCAATTTCTTTATTTAAATTATTTGGATTAAGCATAGAGTTTAGAGCCTTTTTTAGCTCTTAACTCTTAGCTTTTTCATCAGTTGTTAAATTTTCTTGATAAATTTGTTCCTTTTTTTGTTCTATCCTTGTAAAGAGATTTGTATAATTTATTGATAAAACTCTCAAGTATTTCATGACAATTTATAGGCTTTTCATCTTGGTGTCTTGTTTTTTTGATATAGTTACCGTTATTTTGAAGAGACCAGCTAAGTTCATTATCAGCTAGTTGAAGGTCAAGTATCTCTTTTAGTGTATGAGATAACTTTTCATCTTCTATAGGAGACATAAGCTCCAGTCTTCTCTCTAAATTTCTAGGCATCAAGTCTGCACTTGAGATATAGATGCGAGGAAAAGAGTGCTTAAAATAATAAATTCTAGCATGTTCGAGGTATTTACCTACTATTGAGATGACATTTATATTTTCACTTACCCCTTTTATACCCGGCTTCAAGCAGCAAATTCCTCTAATAATAAGATCAATTTTTACTCCTGCTATGGACGCTTTATAAAGTGCTTTTATAATGTCTTGATCTACTAAAGAGTTAGCTTTTAGTATGATATGCCCCTCATTTTTATGTTGTATCTCTTTATTTATCATACTTAATAGTTTCGGTTTTATTTGAGTAGGTGACATACTTAGGTATTTTAGTCTTTGTTTTTTGGCAAATCCAGTTAATATATGAAAAAAAGTTGTGCTATCTGTTACTATCTCATTTCTTGAAGTAAAAAAACTTACATCACTATATATTTTTGCAGTTGCTCCGTTATAATTACCCGTTGCTAGATGTATGTAAAATTTGAGTTTATTATCAACTTTTCTTATGATTTGAGTTATCTTTGCATGAACTTTAAATCCACTTATACCATATACCACATGTGCTCCTGCTTCTTCAAGAGATTTTGCCCATACTAGATTGTTTTCTTCATCAAATCTTGCTTTAAGTTCAACCATTACAGTTACTTGGACTCCGTTATTTGCCGCATCTATTAAAGCCGCTACGATAGGTGAATTTTTTTCTACTCTATATAGTGTCATACGGATAGAGAGTGTTTTAGGATCTTTTGCAGCACTTTGTATAAGTTTTGTTACCGGCTCAAAACTCTCATAAGGATGAACAAGTAAAGCTTCACCATTTTCTATCGTATCGAAAATAGAGCGATTTTCATCAAATGGCGGAAGGATTTTGGGTTTGTTTGATTCAAGCGTTAAGTGGGCAAAGTGTTGATTGCCTACTATTTGCCATAGAGTTCCAAGATTGAGAGGTATATCATACTCGTATATATCTCTTGGAAATATTTTTAAATGGGCATTTAAAAATTCAAGTATATCTTCATCAGTACCGCTTTGTATCTCAAGTCTGACAAAAGCTCCTTTTTTTCTCAATTTTAAACCTTGTTCAAGTATCTCCATAAAATCATCAGCTTCTTCTTCCTCTATAACTATATCCGCATTTCTAGTAACTCTAAAAGCTGATACACTTTGGGCAATAAATCCGGGAAAAAGATTTTCTATATGTTTTTCAACAAGAGACTCGATAGGGATATAGTAATTATCATCTACTTGTACAAACCTAGGAAGCATTCTAGAAATTCGGACCATTCCAAACTTTGTCTCTGTTTGATTATCTTTATCCGTAAGTTTAACGGCAAGTGCAAAACTTAGATTGTTCAGATGTGGAAAAGGGTGGGTTGAGTCAACTGCTATAGGTATAACGATAGGAAAAAGATGCTCAAAAAAATACTCATCTGCGACTTGTTGTAAACCACTATCAAGTTTATCATATTCTGTGATAAAAAGCCCCTCTTTTTCTAAAGAGGAAATTATCTCTTTGTAGCTTGATACTAGTATATTTTTTTCTTTATTTAGATATGCTCTTATCTCTCTAAGTTGTTGTAAAGGGGTGAGTTTATCAGGTCCAGTATCTACAACTCTAGCGGAAAAAAGTTGCTTAAGTCCCGCTACTCTTATCATATAAAATTCATCAAGATTGGTTGCATAAATAGCTAAAAACTTAAGTCTCTCAAGAAGTGGAAGATTTTTAAGAGTTGATTGAGCTAAAACTCTGCTATTGAACTTTAGCCATGATAACTCCCTATTGATATAATATTCCGGATTGTTCAAATTGACCATCTTTTACCTCTTTTCGTATATATTTTTTCTATGTCCGACTGATATGACTATAATGATAAGTTTATCATTCTCTTTTTTTAATATGACTCTATAACTGGCAATTCTCAGTCTAAATTTACCTTTATGTATTCCTTGTAAAGCTTTTATATTGTTTTTAAAGTTATCAGGATTTTTAGAAAAGCTAACAAGTTTATTTTTTATAATTTTTTGAGCCACAGTATCAAGTTTTTTAAACTCTCTTTTTGCACTAGTTAAAAAGAGAAGCTTATACATAGCTTTTAAATACCTAACTCTTCAAAGACTTTATCTGCCGGTATCAATTTTTCTTCACCGGATTTAAGGCGGTCAAGCCGTCTATCGGCTATCTTTTCATCTATATAATCAAAATACATATTGAGTGCATTTTCAACAATATGACTTTTTTTCTCTTTGAGTTCTGATGAAAGAGTATTAAGTTCATCAATAACAAAGTCTGAAATAGTGAAAGTACTTCTAATTTTTTGCATTTATTATTCCCTCTTAATTACTTAAATTATATGAATGATTATACATAAAAATAGATATTTTGTCAAAATTTACCATCAACCATCAACCATCAACCTCTTTATCTCATCCCTCAGTCTCGCAGCTTCCTCAAACTCTAGTTTTTTAGCAGCTTCATGCATTTGTTTTTTAAGTTCAGCTACTATTTTTCTTTTTTCACTTGTAGGTATTTTTTCAAGTTTCGGTTTTGTTTTTGTGTAATCTTCAAGTTTTAGATTTTCATCTAATTTTCTTATGGTGCTTTTTGGAGTAATGCCGTGAGCTTTATTGTATTGTTCTTGGATAGCTCTTCTTTTTTTTGTTATATCTATTGCTTTTTGCATAGAATGGGTTATCTTTTTTGCAAACATTATAACTTTTCCGTTTACATTTCTTGCAGCCCTTCCCATCGTTTGTATAAGGGCTGTTTCACTCCTTAAAAACCCCTCTTTATCAGCGTCAAGTATGCCTATCAAAGAGACTTCAGGTAGATCCAATCCTTCTCTTAGTAGATTGATACCCACAAGCACATCAAATTCGCCAAGTCTTAAGCCTCTTATGATTTGGTTTCTCTCTATGGCATCTATATCGCTATGCATATATTTTACCTTTAAACCAAGTTCTATATAGTACTTTGTTAACTCTTCAGCCATCTTTTTTGTAAGAGTTGTTACCAAAACTTTTTCATTTTTTTCAACTCTTTTTTTTATCTCATCATAAAGTTTTTCTACTTGGTACTCGCTGTCAACTACCTCTACTTCAGGGTCAAGTAGTCCTGTAGGTCTTATGAT
>JALVWI010000024.1 GCA_027038335.1 Campylobacterales bacterium
ATAATCCTATTGTCAAAGTCATCACCACCTAAAAATGCATTACCGCCTGTCGCTAAAACTTCTACAACATTGTCACCTGTCTCTAGTACAGTCACATCAAATGTACCGCCGCCTAGATCATAAACTACTATCTTTTCAGCATTTTTCTTATCTAGCCCATAAGCCAAAGCTGCTGAAGTCGGCTCATTGATGATCCTAAGTACATTTAGTCCGGCAATCGTTCCTGCTTCTTTTGTAGCTTTTCTTTGAGAATCGTTAAAATAAGCAGGTACTGTAATAACAGCATCGGTTACTTTGCCTCCTAAAAATGCTTCTGCATCCTCTTTTAATTTCATAAGTATCTTTGCACTTATCTCTTGAGGAGTATAAGTTTTGCCGTCAACATCTATCGCACAAGCTCCGTTTCTGTCGATAACTTCATAAGGAAGTCTTTTTTTAGCCTCTTTTGCTTTATCTTCATTGCACATCAAACCCATAATTCTTTTGATAGAATATATAGTTTTTTTAGGGTTTGTAACTGCTTGTCTTTTAGCAGGATCGCCTACTAAAACTTCACCTTTATCTGTAAAAGCAACAACTGATGGAGTTGTATTTTTACCCTCTTTGTTTGCTATAACTTTACTCTCGCCTCTTTCATAAACCGCAACACAAGAGTTTGTTGTTCCTAAGTCTATTCCAATTACTTTACTCATTTTTCATCCTTTTTATTAAATTTATTTTTATTTTGCTATGGAAACCATAGCCGGTCTTAAGACCCTATCTTTCATCTTATAACCTTTTTGAAGAAGTTGAACTATCTCACCCTCTTCATGGTCATCACTTTCTACTTGCATTACTGCATCGTGAAAGTGAGGGTTAAAACCCTCTTTGGTATCTATAAGCTCGATACCGTGCTTTTGCATCACTTTTTTAAACTGCTCAATAGTTAGTGCAATTCCCTCCTCTATCTTTTTTACATATTCATTATCGTTACCGTTTTCTTCAATCTTTTCAGCCGATTGGGCTGCAAAATCCATCGAATCAACAACACTCAATAAGTCCCTTGCAAACTCTTCATTTGCATAACTTACTGCTTGCATTTTTTCTCTTTCAAGCCTTTTTTTTATATTTTCAAATTCAGCAACAGCTCTTAGATATTTTTCTTCAAGCTCTGCATTTTTTTCTTCAAGTTCTTCAATCTTCTCTTCTAAAGAAGCACAATCATCTTCTACCTCATTTCCTTCTTCATTTATCTCTTCATCTATTTCTAACTTTTTTTGCTCTTTTTTACTCATATTACCTCCTTAAGCTATAGCCTTAAAAAACTCTTTATAATCTTTATTTGCTCTACCTAGGCAAAAAATATTTGCCTCTTTTTTATCAACTGTTGTACTATATTTGATAGCCATATACCCTTGAGGTACCAACTCTTCAAAATATACACCGTTTTGCAAATGTTCAAACAAAGATGAGTTCATAAAGCTTTTTATATTTTGATAAAATCCTGAACTTTTTGCCATATCATACAAAACTTCCTCTTTTTCTTTTAAAACTACATTATCCATCAAAAGATGTTCTATCTTTTTTTTAAGCTCATAAAGCCCTACATTGATAGATATATCTTTTACTTTTTCTATATCATAACCTATCAAAGAGTTCAAAAATTTTTCTACTTTTTCATTATATTTCAAAACTACACTTTTATCTTCAAATATAATAAGTAAAAATTCATCTTCAACATTTATTATCCTGCTAAGCTTAACATCATCTTTCAATCTTAACATACAATATATACCAAACTCTCTTACCCAATTTCTAAGCTCATCAATACTACTGACTTTTATCTCATCTATTTCACTAAAGTGTTTTTTCCAGTAATTTTTAAGTGCTACCCAAGTCGGAATCCTACCGCTACTTGTATGAAGCTGCATCAAGATACCTTCATACGAAAGTTTTTTAAAATATACTCTAATAGTGGAAGCAGACATATCAAACTCAAGTTTATTTTTAAGTTCAGTTGAACCTATAGGAGCATTATTTTTTAGATATTCTTTGATGACACTATCTAAGATGATATCTTTTTTGTTCATCCAATGATCTCCTTCTTTTACTCTTGCTTCCAACTTAGCACTCATTAGTTTCAATTGCTGATGTAATTATACAACATTGAGTGCATATTTGTCAAGTATTTTATATAAAAAATTAAAATAAATTTTCTTTAGTCATATACACTCAATATTATAGTAAAATTATTGAATGATTCCAAATTTCGCAATAGAATTTGTTCTAGCAGTGCTTATGCTTGAAGATGAGAGGTTATTAAGAAAGTTAAAGGCTTATCTACATGGTCTTTCTTAAAAGCCTATGGCTTCAATGATAAGCGCTAATGCAATGAAGTCTATTGCAAAATTTGGGATGATAGTTTTTTAAAGCTTTTTTAGCTATAATCCTCTCCTTTTAAAGGATATAAATTTGGATAAAAACAGCCTCATAGACAAAACAAGCAACCATATAAAAAATATTTGCCATGGTTTTTTCCTAGGAATCGGTACAGCTATTGCCGAACCTTCCACGATACTTCCTCTTATAGTACACCATTTTAGCTCTAGTTCGATAATGGTAGGATTTTTTGTTTCTCTTTTAAGAGGCGGGGCGATACTTGTACAAATGTTTGCCGCTTTTTATGCACAAAGTTTTTCTTATGTGTTACCATTTTTAAAAAGAGTTTTTTTGGTAAGATTTTTATCTTGGTTCAGCATAGGTTTTGCTATATTGATTTTGGGTGATAAACACAAAAGCTTAACTCTTTTCTTTATAGGTTTGGGTCTTTTTTTCTTTAGTTTTTCAGCAGGTTTTGGTGCCATCTATTTTAGAGAGTTACTTGCAAAAATGTTTTCTCATAAATATAGAGGATATTCTATGGCATACAGACAATTTTTTACCGGTTTAGGATCTATCTTGAGCGGTGCGGCTGCCGGATGGGTGCTAAATCATTTCAAAGCTCCAAAAAGTTACGGATATCTTTTTATCATCAGCGCACTTTTTATGGGAATCGGTTTTTATATATTTTCAAAGGTAAAGGAGCCTAAAAAATATAATATATCAAAAAAAGAATCTAACTTCAAAGAATTTTTAAAAAATGCTTCAAAAATATTGAAAAATGATAAACACTTAAAAATACAAATATTTTCTTATCTTTTTTCTTATTCATATATGTTATCTTTACCTTTTGTAATATTACAGGCAAAAAAATATATCACCTTAAGCGGTACAGACATAGGACTTTTTATCTCCATACAGATGGGGGGTGCGATGCTTAGTAATTTTGTATGGGGAAAACTTTCTTCAAATGGCAAAAATAGAATCATAGTCAATATATCAACCATGTTGTTACTTGGTATTATAGCACTTGCTTGGATAACTACTAAAAATATATATGTTTATTATATTATATTTTTCTTTTTTGGAGTTGCAACAGACGGTTTAAGACTAGCTTTTGGCAATCTCATACTTATCCTAGCACCAGAAGAAAAAAGACCTGTTTATGTTGCTCTTCAGACAAATATAGTTTCTATCGGTATATTTTTCTCAGTTCCGGGAGGTATCATAGTAGAGTATTTAAATTATAGTTGGCTTTACGGGATTACTTCTGTGTTACTTTTCTATTCCTTTATGCTCTCTTTTAAATTGAAAGATATAAGTTAGTACTTTTTTTATGCCAAAAGTAATTTTATGATATAAACTCTTTCTTTGCCCTATTGAGATAAATATATCACCAAGTGCCTGTTTTTCCTGCTCGCTTAAAGTTACCGCCATAAAATCACCCTATCTCTTTTTTTACTCTTTTTATTACTCTTAACACTTCATCATCATCTAGTGTACTTAATAATTTAAATACAGCCAAAACTGCCTGAGGTTTGGAGTTGCCAAGCCTCCAATCTTGATATGTTCTCATAGAAACTCCCAATCTTTTAGCCATCTCCTTTTGAGAAATTTTTTTACCAAAATTTTGAGCCTCTATGGCATTGTGTAAAAGATTAAAAATATCATTTATTTCCATTTAACACCATATTCCACTAGGTTTTTATGTATATAAGCACTCAAATATATCACAAAATATAAAATATTGATTGCTTTTTATTCTAATATCTGTTTATATATACGATATATTGTGTATTATAAGAAAATAATTATATATTTAAACTTAAATATTATGTTTTTTGATTAATTATTGTTATAAAGTGTGTAAAATTGTGAATTTTTTATACATTAAAGCGTATATAATGAGTATTTTAGGAGGGATCTACACCCTCCTTGGATCTATTTATCTCTTATAGATAATGTGGTAATAACTTTTGTATAAGCATCAAAATCTTTTTTCTTAAGATACCTTAAAAGTCTTTTTCTTTGTCCTACTAGTTTTAAAAGACCTAGTCTTGAACTATGATCTTTTTTATTTTTCTTCAAATGCTCTGTTAAATACTTTATTCTCTCGCTTAAAAGTGCGATTTGAACTTCAGTAGAACCTGTATCTCCATCTTTTCTGGCAAATTCTTTGATGATTTCCATCTTTTTCGCCGAATCCAAAGCCATGATGACCTCCTGATTGGTAAATTTTAAACTTACTTAAAAGTTTAATTGGAATGGAATTATACAAAAAAAAACATAAATTAATATAAAGATTAGAATATATTTAGTACAATATTACTCCTATTTTAGTAAATAAGTTAAAAGTTAAAAGTTAAAAGTTAAAAGTTAAAAAGTGAGAGTTGAGAATTAAATCATAAGGAGATTTATGTTACTAACCAAAGCTAGCGAATATGCTCTTTTGTCACTCATAGTAATCTCTAAAGAAGATGAAGCCGTTGATGTAGATACA
>JALVWI010000025.1:0-1388 GCA_027038335.1 Campylobacterales bacterium
AAAGCTTGGGAGTAGAGGTAGCTTTTTTTGATAGTTGGGATAGAAGTTTATACTCAGATTTTTTAGAGCTAAATAAAGCATTGATTGAAACTGTAAAAAAGCATAAACCAGATATAATTTTTTCAGTACAATTAGGATATGAAATTTGGCTTGAAACTTGGGATTTTATAAGAGCAAACTTTGATTGTAAAACTATAAATTGGTGTACGGATGATAGCTGGAAATATAAAGAGCATAGTAGATTTTTGGCACCGCATTTTGATCTTATGGTTACAACCTACGAAGAGTTTTTGCCTAAATATAAAGCAATAGGTACAAATGCTATCTTAAGCGGTTGGGCAACTCCTGTACAATGGATAAAAGACCCTAAATCTGCAAAAGATTGCAAATATAAAGTTAGTTTTGTGGGTGCCGCTCATGGAGATAGAAAAGAGAAAGTTGAGTATCTTAAATCTTGTGGCATAGAAATAGTCTGTTTTGGCTATGGATGGGAAAATGGTCCAATAGAAGCTAATGAAATTCCCAATATTTTTAATGACTCTATAATTAGTTTAAATTTTGCAAATTCCAAGGGTGAAAATCAGATAAAAGCTAGAGTTTTTGAAGTTACCGGTAGCGGTGGATTTTTATTGACGGAAAATGCTAAAAACTTAGATAAAGTTTTCAACGATAGTGAGATAGCAATTTTTAGAGACTTGGATGAGTGTGTTAAGAAGATAAGCTATTTTTTGCAAAATTTAGATGTGAGAGATAAAATGGTAGAAAATAGTTTTCAAAGATGTAAAGAAAATTATACTTATGCAAATAGATTGAAAAAGATTGTAGATGTTGCATGTAATTTACCAAAAAACAGGGTCAAAAACATTGATTTTGATAGAGTTGTAGCAAGTCATAAAAAAAGTTATATATTGGTTTTAATAAAAAATCTTTTGATTAGAATTGGAACAATCTTTTTTGGCAAAGAAAAAGGTAAAAGATTTGCTAGAAGAGTGGTTTACGAGTTTAGCTGGAGATTTTTTGGAGCAAATACTTACAAAGCACGAGGAATAGTTGGGAGGATGTTTTATAGTGAATAATCCATTAGTTTCAATAATAATGCCCGCTTATAATGTTGAAAAATATATTCAAGACTCTATTAATTCTGTTATTGAGCAATCTTATAAAAATTGGGAGTTGATAATCATTGATGATTGTTCAAATGATAGAACCGGAGAAATTATAAAAAAATTTACTCTAAAAGATAGCAGAATAAAATCAATTTTTTTAAAACAAAATAGCGGTAAACCTGCAATTGCTAAAAATTATGCTTATGATATAGTTAACGGTGATTTTGTTGCTTTTTTAGATAGTGATGATTTGTGGCTAAAGGATAAATTGGAAAAACAGAT
>JALVWI010000025.1:1488-4854 GCA_027038335.1 Campylobacterales bacterium
TTGGAACTCCCGCGGCTTTATTTACAGCTTATTTGGAGAAAATATTTTCTTTTATACCGTTTGATGTCTTGATAGAGTATCTACCCGGATTTGTTGGAAGTCTTATAGTGATACCTGTTGTTTTGATAGGCAGAACACTCGGCTCTTCTTGGTTTGGATTTTTGGCTGCCCTTCTTAGCGGTATTGCTTGGAGTTATTATCATAGAACTATGTTTGGATACTATGATACCGATATGTTAGTTATTGTACTACCAACTTTTGCTATCTGGGCAGTTATATATAGTCTTAAAAATCAAGATAAAAGATACCTATTTTTAGCTCCTTTGATAGAGATAGTTATGATACAGTGGCATGGAGGTTTGGGTAATGTCGCAAACGGTATCTTTATAATGAGCACTATATATGTTATTTTATTTAAAAGAAAAGAGAAATTAAGCATTTTATATCTTACATTGCTTTTAACTCCAATATTAACTATTGGATTACTTTATAAAATTATTATTTTATTTTTATTGTATGCTCTTATCATTACAGCCTATAAACAGTTGGAAAAACATATATTATACATTGCTATAGCTTTGGGAGCATTTTATGCTCTTGCCGTTGGATACCCTTGGATACATGATACTCTAATAAACGGATATTTTACAAGAGCTGTTACAAATAGCGATAATGGACTAAAATATTATAGTGTTGTAAATACGGTAAGAGAAGCGGGACATATTGATTATAGTGTCTTAGTTCATAGGATTAGCGGTAGTTGGCTTGGTTTAATCATCGGAGTTTTGGGATATATTTTGCTTAGCATTAGATTTCCTGTTATGCTTGTATCTCTGCCTATGGTTGTGCTTGGATTTTTTGCTGTAAGAGGTGGGCTTAGATTTACCATATTTGCTGTACCTTTTATAGCATTGGGTGATGCCTACATAGCTTATTTGATAGGGAAATTTGCTAAAAAAGCCTTTATCAATGATAAAGTTTCCGATATTGCAAAATATATTATCTCTTTTTCTATTATGAGTGCTATCATATATCCAAATTATAAACATGTTTATCACTATCTTGTGCCAACTGTTTTTAACAAATATGAAGTAGCAACTCTAAATAAATTAAAACATATCGCCGGCAGAAATGATTATGTGATGACTTGGTGGGATTATGGTTATCCTATAAGATATTATGCGGATGTAAAAACATTTGTAGATGGCGGTAAACATAGCGGTGATGTTGACTATCCCGTAAGTTTTGCTCTAACAAGAGACTTGCAAAGTTCAAGAAATATATCTCTGCTTGATGCTTATTTTACCGAGTACAATTATAAACATCACAAATCATCAGACTACTTAAAAAGTATATTAAATAAGTATAATATAAAAGATCCAAATAATTTTCTTTCTCTTGTATCAACTGATATAAAGCTTCCTCATATAAAAGAAAATGTTTACTACTATCTACCTCTTAGAATGTTCAATATACTTCCTACCATAGCACTTTTTAGCAATATCAACTTAAAAACGGGAAAAGAGCAAAGACACTTCTTTTTCCAGTCAAACGGTTTTAGAAAAGTAGGTAATGACATACTTTTAAATAACGGTGTAAGAGTTTTACTAAATAAAAAAGTTATCATTATCAGCAATAGAGCAATTCCTATTCACTATTTTGCAGTAACTGAAATGTTAAAAAATGGAAAAACAGTAAAAAAAATAGATAAATTTTCCAGTCAGGGGTTAGATATAATTTATATGAAAAGTTATAGAAAATGGCTTATCATGGATGATTTTTACTTCAATAGTGCTTTTGTGCAACTTTTTGTATTTGAAAATACAAATGGACTTTTTAAACCGGTTATCATCAATCCTTATGTAAAAGTTTTTAAGGTTGTGAAGTAAGATATGCAAAAAAGAGTCGGTTTTTTATCACATTTAGATCTAAATTTATATCTATTTCGTACTCCCATCATGAAAGAGTTGATAAAAAAAGATATAAAAGTTTATGCTATCTGTCCAAAGGGAGATAAAAATAGTGCTTTAAAAGAGATAGGGTGTGAAGTTGTAAATTATAATATACAAAGAGAAAGCATCAACCCTTTTAAAGAAAAACAAGCCATTGATAATATTTACCAAGCTATAAAAGATTTGGATCTTGATATGATACACACCTTTACGGCAAAACCAAATATCTACGGAACATTTGCCGCTAAAAAAGCAAATATACCTATCATTTTAAATCTAGTAGAGGGTTTGGGTTCATTTTATGTGCATAATACTCTAAAAAATATACTTATAAGAAATATAATGGAAAAAATGTATAAAAAGGCTTTTTCTTTAAGTAACGGTTGTATATTTGTCAATAGTGATGATCCAAAGTATATGTTGCAAAAAGGTATCATCAAAAAAGAGAAAGTAAAAATCATAAAAAGTGTAGGAGTAGATACAAAAAAATTTGATATAAACAGATACTCTTCTCAAGATATAGAAAAAATCAAAGCTAAAAATAATATATCAAAAAAAGTTGTAGTGCTTATGGTCGCTAGAGCCATTTGGGATAAAGGAGTAAAAGAGTTTTATGAAAGTGCTAAAGTATTAAAACAAAAATATAAAGATGTAGAATTTATACTAGTTGGCCCAACAGATGAAGGAAACCACACTTGTGCAAGTAAAGGGTATCTACAAAGCGGCAAAGTAAAATGGTTAGGTCTCAGAGATGATATAGCTGAGCTTATCGCCGTTTCAGATATATTTGTTTTGCCTAGCTACAGAGAGGGTTTACCCGTAACTTTGATGGAAGCGACTTCCATGAGCAAGCCTATCGTTACAACCGATACAGTTGGATGCAAAGATGTTGTAAAAGATGGATATAACGGTTTTTTGGTACCTATAAAAGACAGTAAAACTTTATCAAACAAGATAGAAAAACTTATCTTAGATGAAAAATTGAGAAAAAAATTTGGAGAAAACGGTAGAAAAGTAGCTGAAGAGTTTTTTGATATAAATAAAATTGTCAAGCAATATATGGATTATTACAGAGAAAAAGGGTTGCTTGATGTATAAAAACTTTTTTAAACCTTTGCTAGATAAGTTATTGGCTCTTTTTTTGATAATACTTTTTTTTCCAATTATGCTGATTGTATCAATTTTAATTTATATATGGGATGGCAAACCTATCTTTTTCACTCAAGAGCGCCCCGGCTATAAAGGAAAAATATTTAAAATATATAAGTTTAGAACAATGACAAATGAAAAAGATGAAAATGGCAAACTTCTACCTGATGAAAAAAGACTAAAAGGTTTGGGGAAATTTATCCGCTCTACTTCGCTTGATGAACTTCCTCAGCTTTTTAATGTTTTAAAAGGGGATATGAGTTTT
>JALVWI010000026.1:0-1568 GCA_027038335.1 Campylobacterales bacterium
CTCATAAAATAAATCCTTTGAGATTTTAATATCATATTTAAGTTTATTAAATATTTGATAGAGAGATATACTTTGTGATTGGAATGAGGAGATAGTTTTTAAGATATCAAATTGCTTCTCGCTTCTAGTTATAGATAATGAAATATCCTGAAGATACTTTATCTTATCTATATCATTAGAGAGTGCGATTTGAGGATAGGTTCCACTATTTGCATAGGCGTTAAATATATTTTCTATTTTCGAATGAGTTTTATCAAATGCAATATACTCTTCAAAGTCAAGCGGATAAAAATTTATAAGATTGAAACCATCTATTTTTTTATATTTATTTGTTGATATGATGATTTCATTGCATTTAGGAATATCAAAACTAAAATCAAAATTTTCTAGAACTAAAAGCTTTATATTTTTTTCATATATAAAATTTTGCAAGTCAGATTTTAAAGTTTTAGCATTAACTCTTATATCATTAAAATCAATATAAAGATAACTCTCTTTATCATAATGCATCAAATGAGAATATATAAGATAAGTAACCCCGCTTTTAGGAGGTGTAAAAATGATAACCTTTTTTTTAGTAATTTGGATCTTTCTATCAATATAGTCAACTTTTTTTGGTTCAAAATCATACAATATCTCAAGTTGAGTAAGCCCCATACAATTTGCTCCAAATATTTTTGTTGTTATTATATCATTTTTTGCCTTTTCTAGGGGGTCAGGGTTCAACTTTTAACTTTTTTTGTGTTATAATATAAAATAAAAACTAAAAGAGTACAAATATGGCAAGACGACCGAGGATAGAAAATGCAGGCTTTCATCATATTTATAACCGTGGAGTAGAAAAGCGTAATATTTTTATTGAAAACAAAGATAAAGAAAAATTTTTAGATATTGTTTGTGAAGTTTCTATATTTTATGATTTTGTTATACATGGTTATGCTTTGATGGATAACCATTACCATCTACTGCTTGAAAACAAAAGAGAAAACCTTTCAAACGGTATGAGACAAATTAATGCTACTTATGCACAATATTTCAATAAAAAATACAAAAGAGTCGGTCATCTTTGGCAAGATAGATATAAATCTTGGTATATATTTGATGATGATTATCTATATAAACTTTTTAAATATATTGAATACAATCCCATAAAAGCAAATATAGCTAAAAAAATCGGAACCTATCCATATACTTTTGTCTATGATATGCTACAAAATAGACTAAGAGGTTGTATGCAAGAGAGTTTTGTGTTACAATGGTTTAATAATGTAAATGAGTTATTAAACTCACTTGATTTAGAGCTAACGAGCAAAGAGCAAAATGCCATCAATATATTTCAAAAAGAGGCGATAAGATATAAAAATCCAATAAAAAAAGTTCAACAAAAATTAAAATTGGAAGATTATTTCCAAGATCAAATGAACAAAAATAAAAGAAATGAAATGATTCAAAAAGCTATCCAAGACGGTTTTACACAAAGTGAGATAGCAAGATATTTAGGACTTACTTGTGCAGCTGTATCAAAAGTACTGAAAAAGTTAAAAGTTGAACCCTGACCCCAGAAGTTT
>JALVWI010000026.1:1668-19017 GCA_027038335.1 Campylobacterales bacterium
GATTCAAAAAGCTATCCAAGACGGTTTTACACAAAGTGAGATAGCAAGATATTTAGGACTTACTTGTGCAGCTGTATCAAAAGTACTGAAAAAGTTAAAAGTTGAACCCTGACCCCAGAAGTTTCCTTTAATAAAGGAAGAAAAATGATAAAAATCTACTAATTAGCACTTAAAATATTGACTATTTTAAGCCAATAAAGTATAATCACAGTTCCAAAAATAGTCGCACTTGCGACGAGTTCTTTTATAAGGTTAGCCACAATGGAAAAAATACGACTTAAGCTTAAAGCTTATGATCACAGAGTATTGGATAGATCAGTCGCAGCAATAGTAGAAGCTGTCAAGAGAACAGGGGCGGAAATCATCGGTCCTATGCCTATGCCTACTAAGATAAAAAGATATACAGTTCTTAGATCTCCACATGTAAACAAAGATTCAAGAGAGCAGTTTGAGATGAGAATTCACTCTCGTCTTATTGATATAGTGTCAGCAACACCTGATACGATTGATTCATTAATGAAACTTGATCTTGCTCCTGAAGTTAATGTGGAAGTAAGAGCAATGGGTGCAAAGGGGTAAATAATGGAATATATTGTACAAAAGATAGGAATGAGTAGAACCATCGGTGTTCCAAGTGTTCCTGTAACACTTTGCAAAGTATTGAGTGCCAAAGTATGCGAAATAAATGATAATAAGAAAGCTATAGTTGCATACAGTGACGGTAAAAAAATGAATAAAGCTATAGAAGGTCAGCAAAAAAAATATAATCTCTCAAAAGAGTTTAATAGATTTGTTACTCTTAAAGTTTCAAATGAAGAAGTCGGAGATATTGACCTTGCACCTTTAAAAGAGGCAAAAAAAGTAAAAACTGTTTTTAAAACCAAAGGTAGAGGTTTTAGCGGTGTTATGAAAAGATGGAATTTTGCAGGTGGTCCGGGAGGTCATGGTTCAAGATTTCACAGAGCTCCGGGGTCTATCGGAAACTGTGAGTGGCCGGGTCGTGTTCAAAAAGGTAGAAAAATGCCGGGACATTACGGAAATACTCAAGTAACTGTAAAAAATGAAGTGATAGAGTTTGATGAAGAAAACGGTATCTTAGTTTTAAAAGGTGCTATAAGCGGATCAAACGGAAGAGTTGGGAAGATAAGGATAATTAAATGAGTAAAGCTATCGTATTAAATGATAAATTAGAAAGAACAGATGAGTTAACTCTTCCTGAAAGCTTCAAGGAGATAAATTCACACAATCTGTATCTATATACTAAATCTTACTTAGCGAGCCTTAGAGCAAATACAGCCGTTACAAAAGGTAAAGGCGAAGTAAGAGGAGGCGGTAAAAAGCCTTGGAGTCAAAAAGGAAGAGGCGGAGCTAGAGCCGGATCTAACAGAAGTCCTATATGGGTAGGCGGCGGTGTAGCACACGGTCCTAAAAACAATAGAAACTATTTTCAAAAAGTTAATAAAAAGCAAAAAAGATTGGCTTTGGAGTATGCACTTCAAGAAAAAGCTGAAAATGGAGCACTTTTTGTTGTTGATTCTATCAGTATAGAAACAGGTAAAACCAAAGATGCAGCAAAAATTCTAAAAACTTTAGGTCTTAGAGATGCGTTGGTTGTTAAAGAGTTGATAGATGAAAAAAGTTTTTACGCATTTAGAAATTTAAGTAATGCTTATTTGGTTGAGCCAAATGAGTTAAATGCTTATATAGTAACAGCATTTCATGCACTTGTGATAGAAAAAGCTGTTTTAGAAAATTTGATAAAAGAGGGCTAATCGATGGCAGATATTACTGATATAAAAGCAATACTATATACAGAAAAGAGTTTGGGCCTTCAAGAAGATGGAGTTGTTGTTATACAAACAAGTCCGAAAATGACAAAAAATTCACTAAAAGAAGTTTTAAAAAATTACTTTGGATTTGTTCCGTTAAAAGTAAACTCTATGAGAGTAAGCGGTAAAGTGAAAAGATTTAGAGGTCTTGAAGGAAAAAGAGCTGATTATAAAAAATTCTATGTAAAGCTACCTGAGGGTGCTGCCATAGAAAGCATGGAGGTATAAGATGGCGATTAAAACATATAAACCATATACTCCTAGTAGAAGATATATGACAGGACTTGAAAGTAGTGATATAACTGCTAAACCAAGTGTACCGAAACTTCTAAAGAGACTAAAACCGGGTACCGGAAGGAATAATAACGGAAGAATTACATCTAGACATAAAGAAGCCGGTGTAAAAAAACTTTATAGAATTATAGACTTTAAAAGAAGAAAGTTTGGAGTTGCCGGAACTGTAGCTTCAATAGAGTATGATCCATATAGAAATTGTAGAATTGCACTTATAAACTATAAAGACGGTGATAAAAGATATATCATACAGCCTTCAGGTTTAAAAGTAGGTGATGAAGTACAAGCTGCCGAGAGCGGTCTTGATATAAAACCCGGAAATGCAATGAAACTTAAAAATATCCCGGTTGGTACTATCATCCACAATATCGAACTAAAGATAGGTAAAGGCGGTCAGATAGCAAGAAGTGCAGGCGGTTATGCTCAACTTATGGGTAAAGAGGAAAAGTATGTAATTCTTAGACTTCCAAGTGGAGAAATGAGACAAGTACTTGGTGAATGTATGGCAACTATCGGAGTTGTCGGCAATGAAGATTGGGCAAATGTTGTCATAGGAAAAGCAGGCAGAAACAGACACAGAGGTATAAGACCTCAAACAAGAGGTAGTGCTATGAACCCTATAGATCACCCACATGGCGGTGGTGAAGGTAAAACCAACTCAGGTCGTCATCCGGTTACTCCTTGGGGTAAACCGACTAAAGGTTTCAAAACAAGGAAGAAAAAAGCCAGTGATAAGCTTATAATCTCAAGAAGAAAAGGAAAATAGATGGCAAGAAGTCTAAAAAAAGGTCCTTTTGTCGATGATCATTTGATGAAAAAAGTTATAAAATCAAAAGAAACAAAAGATAATAAACCTATAAAAACATGGTCAAGAAGAAGTACAATTACTCCAGATATGATGGGATTAACTATCAATGTACACAACGGTAGAAATTTTGTACCTGTGTATATCACAGAAAATCATATCGGATATAAGCTTGGTGAGTTTGCTCCAACTAGAACATTTAAGGGTCATAAAGGCTCAGTTCAGAAAAAGATCGGTAAGTAAGGTGTAAATGATGGGAAAATCAACATTAAAATTTATAAGACTTTCACCTACAAAAGCTAGACTAATCGCTAGAGAAGTTCAAGGTATGAATGCAGAACTTGCACTTGCTAGTTTAGAATTTATGCCAAACAAAGCTGCAAGAATTATTTCTAAGGTTATAGCAAGTGCAGTTGCAAATGGTGGATATGAGCCTGAAGAGGTAATTATAAGCTCTTGTAGAGTAGATCGCGGTCCGGTTCTAAAAAGATTTAGACCAAGAGCAAGAGGTAGAGCAACTCCAATAAGAAAGCCCACTTCTCATGTATTCGTGGAAGTATCAAAAGAAATGAAGAAGGATAAGTAGTATGGGACAAAAAGTAAATCCTATCGGATTAAGATTGGGAATCAATAGAAATTGGGATTCAAGATGGTTTCCCGGTAGCAATCTAAAAGCTAATATCGGTGAAGACTATAAAATAAGAAAATTTCTTAAAAAAGAGTTATATTATGCCGGTATTTCTCAAATTATTGTAGAAAGAACTGCGAAAAAGCTTAGAGTTACAGTTGTAGCAGCAAGACCCGGTATCATTATCGGTAAAAAAGGTGCTGATATAGAGAAACTTAAAACCAAGCTTGTAAAACTTATAGGAAAAGATGTAAATGTAAACATCCAAGAAGTAAGAAGAAGTGGAAGCGATGCTCAACTTGCAGCTGAAAATGTTGCAATGCAGCTTGAAAGAAGGGTTGCATTTAGAAGAGCCATGAAAAAAGTTATGCAAAATGCTCTAAAATCAGGTGCAAAAGGTATCAAAGTACAAGTTGCCGGAAGACTTGGCGGAGCTGAAATGGCAAGAACTGAGTGGTATCTTGAGGGTAGAGTTCCTTTACATACTTTAAGAGCTAAGATAGAGTACGGATTTGCTGAAGCTCAAACAGCTTACGGTATCATAGGTGTGAAAGTTTGGATATTTAAAGGTGAAGTTCTTACAAAAGGCATAGCACCTGAAACAAGAGAAAAACCAAGACGAGACAATCGTAGAAATAGAAGAGGTAAATAGCCATGTTGATGCCAAAAAGAACAAAATATAGAAAAGTACAAAAAGGAAGAAACAGAGGTAAATCTTATAGAGGAAGTTCTATAGCTTTCGGTGAAATCGCTTTGAAAGCGGTTGAGGCTGGAAGAATAAACTCAAGACAAATAGAAGCTGCTAGGATTGCAATGACTAGAAAAGTTAACAGAATGGCAAAAAGTTGGATAAGAGTTTTCCCCGATAAGCCTCTAACTAGTAAGCCTCTTGAAGTAAGAATGGGTAAAGGTAAAGGTGCGGTTGACCAATGGGTAATGAATATAAAACCCGGTAGAATAATTTTTGAAATGGCTGGAGTCAAAGAGGATTTGGCAAGAGCTGCTCTTACCTTGGCTATGCACAAGCTACCTTTTAAAACAAAAATAGTTACAAGGGACGGCGAAAATGAAATATACTGATTTAAAAGAGAAGAGCTTGAAAGAACTTCAAGAGTTATTGAAAGAGAAAAAGGTGCTGATCTTTAAGCTTAGAGCAAAGCTTAAAACTATGCAGCTAACAAATCCTAATGAGATAAAAGAAGCAAAGCGTGATATAGCAAGAATCAATACTGCGATCACTGCTCTTCAAAAAAATAATAAGTAAGGTTTGTGAAAATGGCTTCTTTAAAAAGAGTAATACAAGGTGTAGTAGTCAGTAAAGCTGGTGACAAAACAGCTACTGTTATGGTTGAGAGAAGAGTAATGCACCCAAGATATAGAAAATTTGTAAAAAGATTTAAAAAATACTTAGTGCATGATGAAAACAATCAAGCAAATGTCGGTGATATAGTAAGTGCCATTGAGTGCAGACCGATAAGTAAAAAGAAAGCTTACAGATTGAAAAGTGTTGAGGGAGTTGACCTTAGCATAAAAAAAGTTGATACTGAAGTTGCAGGAGATGAGAAATGATCCAGAGCTTTACAAGACTAAAGATCGCTGATAACAGCGGTGCAAAAGAGATAATGTGTATCAAGGTTCTAGGCGGAAGCAAAAGAAGATATGCAACTTTGGGTGATGTTATCGTAGCATCTGTAAAAAAAGCTATTCCTAATGGAAAAGTAAAAAAAGGTCAAGTTGTAAAAGCCGTAATCGTTAGAACTAAAAAAGAGGTTCAAAGAGAAAACGGTTCACTTATTAGATTTGATGAAAATGCAGCAGTTATTCTTGATGCTAAAAAAGAGCCTATAGGAACAAGGATATTTGGTCCTGTTGGCAGAGAGATAAGATATGCTAACTTTATGAAGATAGTTTCACTTGCACCGGAGGTACTATAATGGCTGTTAAATTTAAGATAAAAAAAGGCGACAAGGTAAAAGTTATCGCCGGTGATGATAAGGGTAAAGTTGCAGAAGTTTTACAGGTTCTTCCTAAAACTTCACAAGTGATAGTATCTGGATGTAAGGTAGTTAAAAAAGCTGTAAAACCAAGTGAGAAAAATCAAAAGGGTGGTTTTGTCAGCATTGAAAAGCCTATACATATATCAAATGTAGAAAAAGTCGAGGATTAGTAGATGGATAGATTGAAAAAAAGATATGATAAAGAGATAAAGCCGGCACTTGTAAAAGAGTTGGATATTAAAAATCCTATGCTAATACCTGCTGTTGAAAAAGTTATCATTAGTGTGGGTGCGGGTGAATTTGCTAAAGATGCAAAGATATTGCAAAATATTCAAGATACCATCTCTTTGATAGCCGGTCAGCATGCAGTCGTAACTGTTGCTAAAAAGTCAGTTGCCGGTTTTAAAGTGAGAGAGGGTTATCCAGTCGGTGTAAAAGTAACTCTTAGAAAAGATAGAATGTTTACTTTTCTTGATAAGCTTATTTCTATTGCACTTCCAAGAGTAAAAGACTTTAGAGGTCTTAGTACAAGTGGCTTTGACGGAAGAGGTAATTATAACTTTGGTCTTGATGAGCAGTTAATATTTCCAGAGATTGAGTATGATTTTATACTTAGAACTCACGGTATGAATATAACAATAGTTACAACTGCAACAGACGATAAGAGTGCTTTTAAATTATTGGAACTCATTGGAATTCCATTTGCAAAAGGAAGAAAATAATGGCTAAGAAATCAATGATAGCAAAAAATGCAAGAAAACCAAAATTTAGTGCGAGAGCATACACAAGATGTCAGATATGCGGCAGACCTCATTCTGTTTATAGGGATTTTGGAATTTGTAGAGTTTGTCTTAGAAAAATGGCTAATGAAGGGTTAATCCCCGGACTTAAAAAAGCTAGTTGGTAAGGATTATAAATGATAAATGATATGGTATCAGATGCATTAACTAGGGTTAGAAATGCTTCTATGAGAGGCTTAGATAGTACTACTTTACTTCATTCCAATTTGGTTGAAGCAATTTTAAAAATTTTTAAAGAAAAAGGCTATATTGAGAATTATAGTGTAAAAGAAGAAAATGTTAAAAAATTTATCAATGTAACACTTAAGTATGATGAAAACGGCAAAAGTGTTATAACTGAAGTAAAGAAGATATCAAAGCCGGGCAGAAGAGTTTATAAACCTTCAAATGAGATAAAGAAATTTAAAAACGGATATGGTACTATCGTTGTAAGTACATCAAAAGGTGTACTTAGCAATGATGAAGCGTATAAACTAGGAGTTGGTGGCGAAGTGCTTTGTAGCATTTGGTAACCTTTTATTTATGGCATTCAAGCTTTATGCTTGTAGACAAATAAAAAAAGGAAAGATATGTCAAGAATAGGTAAATTACCTGTAGATATTCCTTCCGGTGTTGAAGTAACATTGGACGGAAATAAAATAGTTTTTAAAAAAGGAAGTGTTCAAAAAGAGTTGGACACCAAAGATAATGTTATAGTTAAAATAGAAAATAACCAAATAGTTTTTGCCCCTAAAGGTGAAGATAGACAAAGTAAAGCTTTTTGGGGAACTTATAGATCTATTTCAAGCAATATAATTACAGGTCTTACACAAGGATTTGAGAAAAAGTTGGAGATAAACGGAGTTGGATACAGAGCAGCAGTAAAAGGTAGTGTTTTAGAACTACTTCTTGGTTTTTCTCATCCTATAAATTATGATATTCCAAAAGATATAACAATCACTGTAGAAAAAAACTTAATTTCTGTAAAAGGTGATGATAAACAATTGGTAGGACAAGTAGCAGCTGATATAAGAAGTTTCAGACCTCCTGAGCCATATAAAGGTAAAGGTGTTAAATATGTTGATGAAACTATTATTAGAAAAGCCGGAAAAACCGGTAAATAATAAAAGGTAGAAAAATGAGAGAAAAATTATTAAAACAAAAAAATGCCTTAAGAATTAAAAGAAAAAGAAGAATCAGAGGTAAGATCAGTGGCACTTCAGACAAACCAAGAATTTCAGTTTTTAAATCAAACAGACACTTTTATGCTCAGGCTATTGATGATGTAAACGGTGTAACACTTTGTGCTATAGATGGTAAAAAACTTGGTCTTAAAGCAAATAAAGAGAGTGCCAAAGAGGCAGGAACCGCTTTTGCCGGAGTATTAAAAGAGAACAAAATTGAAACAGCGGTACTTGACAGAAACGGATACCAGTACAACGGTGTTATAGTTGCATTTGCAGATGCTCTAAGAGATAACGGCATTAAGTTGTAATAAAAGAGGAACTAATGGAAAAATATAATAGAGAAGATTTTGAAGAAGTAATCGTAAATATAGGTAGAGTTGCCAAGGTAGTCAAAGGTGGTAGAAGATTTAGATTTACCGCTTTGGTTGTTATCGGTGATAAAAATGGTAATGTCGGGTATGGTTTCGGTAAAGCAAAAGAAGTTCCCGATGCCATAAAAAAGGCAGTTGATGATGCATTTAAAAATATTATCAATGTTAAGATAAAAGGCTCAACTATATCTCATGACATTGAAGTAAAGTTCAATTCAAGTAGAATTTTGTTAAAACCTGCTAGTGAAGGTACAGGAATCATTGCCGGTGGTGCAACAAGACCTGTTGTTGAGTTAGCTGGAATAAAAGATATATTGACAAAATCCTTGGGATCTAATAATGCTGGAAATGTTGTAAGAGCTACTATAAAAGCTCTTAGCATGTTGAAGTAAAAAGGAAAAGATAATGGCATTACACAATTTAGAAAAAGCTGAAAATTCTACTTTTAAAAAGAAAAGAGTAGGTAGAGGGCAGGGAAGCGGTATGGGAAAAACTGCTTCAAGAGGTGCAAACGGTCAAAAAAGTAGAACAGGATATAGTAGGAAAAGAGGTTTTGAAGGTGGTCAGCAACCGCTTCAAAGAAGACTTCCAAAAGTAGGTTTTACTACAAAGATAGTTAAACCTTATGTCATCAATATCAAAAAAGTAACAAAAGTAACTGAACTAGAAGAGATAACTTTGGAAAATATCAAAAAAATTCATAAGATTCAAAATAGTGTTACCAAAGTAAAACTTATCGGCGAGGGTGCTAGTGAATTGGCATCTAAAATAAAAGATGACAGAGTTATAACCAGCAGAGCCAAAGTTAGTGATTAGTGACTCGTGATTAGTGATTAGTGAATAGTGAAGCAAAGCAAAAAATGCTTTGCTTTTTTAAGGAGAATTTATGAGTAAGGAATTGACAAATAAGATCTTGATAACTTTAGGATTTTTATTTGCATATAGAATTTTGGCTTATGTTCCGGTACCCGGTGTAAATATAGATATTGTAAAAGATTTTTTTAATACAAATAGCCATAATGCTTTAGGAATGTTTAATATGTTCAGTGGAAAAGCTGCACAAAGACTTAGTATTATATCTTTGGGAATTATGCCATACATTACAGCTTCTATTATTTTTGAACTTTTAGCAGCTACTTTTCCGGCTCTTGGTAAAATGAAAAAAGAGCGAGACGGTATGGAAAAATACATGCAAATCATCAGATATGCAACAGTTGCCATAACACTTATCCAAGCTGTTGGAGTTTCTATAGGTCTTCAAAGTTTAACCGGTCGTGGCGGAGAGAGTGCTATCATGATAGATATGGGAACTTTTATACCGATTGCGGCAATATCCATGTTAACAGGAACAATGCTCTTGATGTGGATAGGTGAGCAGATAACTCAAAGAGGTGTAGGAAACGGTATCAGTCTTATCATTTTTGCCGGAATTGTTTCAGGAATTCCAACTGCGATAGGCGGTACAATAAACCTTGTAAATACAGGTGAGCTTAACTTTTTGATAGTGCTTGCTATACTTGTTATCATTATAGTAACTGTCGGATTTATCATATATGTTGAACTTGGAGAGAGAAGAGTACCGGTATCATACTCAAGAAAAATTATGATGGAAAATCAAAATAAAAGAGTAATGAACTATATACCTATAAAATTAAATCTTAGCGGAGTTATACCGCCTATCTTTGCTAGTGCTATTTTAATGTTTCCTTCAACATTATTACAAGCTAGTACAAATAAATATGTGATAATGGTTAGAGACTTTTTGAGTCCAAATAGTTTCTTCTTCAATACTTTGATGTTTTTATTTGTTATCTTTTTTGCATATTTTTATGCTTCCATTGCATTTAACTCAAAAGATATTTCTGACAATCTAAAAAAACAAGGCGGTTTTATACCCGGAGTAAGGCCGGGTCATTCGACGGCAATGTTTTTAAACGAAGTTGCAAGTCGGCTTACATTTTGGGGTGCATTATATCTAGCACTTATTTCAACTTTACCTTGGATGCTTGTTAAGTTTATGGGAGTTCCATTTTATTTTGGCGGAACTGCAGTACTTATCGTTGTTCAAGTTGCACTTGACACTATGAGAAAGATTGAAGCACAGATTTATATGAGTAAATATGAAACACTTAGTGCAGTAGGACTTTAATGGCAATCAATTTAAGAAAACCTGCCGAAATAGAAAAAATGAGGGCGGCTAATAAAATAGTCGCCGCTACTTTAGAACACTTGAGAAATTTTGTTAAACCCGGTATGAGTTTATTGGAAATAAATCAAGAAGGTGAAGATTTTATATCATCTTATAATAATGCAAGACCTGCTTTTAAAGGTCTGTATGGTTTTCCTGCTGGAGTTTGTACATCACTTAATGAAGTTGTTATACACGGTATCCCAAATAAAACAAAAGTAAAAGAGGGAGATATTCTTGGTCTTGACATAGGTGTTGAGCTTGATGGATATTTTGGAGATGCAGCTATTACTATGGGTGTAGGTCAAATTTCAAAAGAGGATGAAGAGCTTATCTCTTGTTCGTATGATACTTTGATGTATGCGATAAATATCGTAAAAACAGGTATGAGATTTAAAGAGTTAAGTTATAAGATAGAAAACTTTGTATTATCAAGAGGATATGTACCGTTACACGGCTTTTGCGGTCATGGTATAGGTAAAAAACCTCATGAGGAACCTGAAATTCCAAATTATTTAGAAGGAAGCAATCCAAAAGCAGGACCCAAGATAAAAAATGGAATGGTATTTTGTCTAGAACCGATGATATGTCAAAAAAGTTCTAATGCGGTAATATTAGATGATAAATGGTCAGTAGTAAGTGAAGATGGATTTAGGACTTCACATTATGAGCATTGTGTAGCGATAGTTAATAATAGAGCTGAAATACTTAGTGTTTGTGATTCGTGATTCGTGATTGAAAAAGTTATTCTGACTTTTTCAATTATTTTCTAGTTACTAATCACTAATCACTAAAAAGAAAGGAGGATAAATGGCGAAAGATGATGTTATAGAGATCGACGGTAAGGTTGTTGAAGCATTGCCGAATGCAACATTTCAAGTAGAGCTTGAAAATGGGCATCAAGTGCTTTGTCACATTGCCGGAAAAATGAGAATGCATTATATAAAGATAATGCCCGGAGATAAAGTAAAAGTTGAATTAACTCCCTACAGTCTTGATAAGGGTCGTATAACTTATAGATATAAGTAATATTTTATCAAATTTAGGGTATAATTCATCCCTTTTTGAAACTGTATGAAGAATAACTAAAAAAGCACCACTATTTTTTTAGTTATTGGTTTGCACTACTTCAGTAAACCTAAGTCAGTTCATTTTTAGTGGAATTAATGCAAGGAGTTCAAAGTGAAAGTTAGACCAAGTGTCAAAAAGATGTGTGCTAAATGCAAAATCATCAAAAGAAGAGGGGCAGTCAGAGTGATCTGTGTAAACCCTAAACATAAACAAAGACAAGGATAATTTAATGGCAAGAATTGCTGGTGTAGATTTACCGATGAAAAAAAGAGTAGAGTATGCTTTGACATACATCTATGGAATTGGGCTTAAAACATCAAGAGATATTTTAAATGCTACCGGAATTTCTTATGATAAGAGAGTAAAAGAGCTTACCGAAGAAGAAGCTGCCGCTATAAGACAAGAGATCCAAAAGAACTATACAGTTGAGGGTGATCTTAGAAAGCAAGTAGCTATGGATATCAAAGCATTGATGGATTTAGGAAATTACAGAGGTTTAAGACATAGAAGAGGATTACCTGTTCGTGGTCAAAAAACAAAAACAAACGCAAGAACAAGAAAAGGCAGAAAAAAGACTGTCGGTTCTGCTGCAAAGTAAGAGGTGTAATAAATGGCAAAAAGAAAAGTAAGTAGAAAAAAAGTTGTAAAGAAAAATATCGCAAAAGGTATAGTATATATTTCTGCAACATTTAATAATACCGTTATTACAGTAACTGATGAGATGGGAAATGTTATAGCTTGGAGTAGCGCAGGAAGCCTCGGCTTCAAAGGAAGTAAAAAATCAACTCCTTATGCTGCACAGCAAGCAGTAGAGGATGCACTTAATAAAGCAACCGAACATGGTATAAAAGAGGTAGGCATAAAAGTGCAAGGACCCGGAAGCGGTAGAGAAACTGCTGTAAAAAGTGTGGGTGCTTATGAGGGTATAAAAGTAACATTTTTTAAAGATATAACCCCATTACCACACAATGGATGCAGACCGCCTAAAAGAAGGCGTGTATAAAACTTAGGTTTTAGGTTTTAGGATTTAGGTTTTAGAGGGTAGTTTAAAATAAATAAATAGAGGTATTATGCAATTCAATACCTTTACCCTTTCACCCCTGCTTCAAGCTCGTAGCTTTAAGCTGTGAGCTGTTTTAAAAGGCTATTTAGGAGATAAATAATGGCAAGATATAGAGGACCAGTTGAAAAATTAGAAAGAAGACTAGGAGCTAGTCTAGCACTAAAAGGCGAGAGAAGACTTGCCGGTAAAAGTGCTATCGATAAAAGACCTTATGCTCCGGGTCAGCATGGACAAAGAAGATCTAAGGTGAGCGAGTACGGTTTACAATTAAGAGAAAAACAAAAAGCAAAGTTTATGTATGGTGTAAACGAGAAACAATTTAGAAGGCTTTTTGGTGATGCCAATAGAGCTCAGGGCAATACAGGTGAAAATCTTATTCAACTTCTTGAGAGAAGACTTGATAATGTAGTTTATAGAATGGGTTTTGCAACTACAAGAAGATTTGCAAGACAACTTGTAACTCATGGTCATATTTTAGTTGACGGTAAGAAGGTGGATATCCCATCATACAGAGTAAAACCGGGTCAAAAAGTAGAAGTAAGAGAAAAGTCAAGAAACAATCCCCAAATCGTAAGAGCTATAGAACTTACTGCTCAAACAGGTATAGTTCCATGGGTTGATGTTGATAAAGATAAGATTTTTGGTATTTTTACTAGAATTCCTGAAAGAGAAGAGGTTGTTATCCCTGTAGAAGAGAGATATATAGTCGAATTGTACTCCAAATAATAAAGAGGCTTGATATGAATAAAATAAAAGTAACACCATATATGCCAACAGAATTGGAAGTTAAAAAGTTAGATGAAAATGTGGCTGAAGTACAAGCTTATCCGTTTGAAAACGGATTTGCTATCACTTTAGCTCATCCTTTACGAAGACTTTTATTTTCAAGTAGCGTAGGATATGCTCCTATAGGATTGAAGATCGAAGGAGTAACTCACGAATTTGATAGCATAAGAGGAATGCTTGAAGATGTAGCATTTTTCATAATAAATCTTAAAAATATAAGATTTAAAATAAATGATGAAGATACAAATAAAATTGTAGTAAATTATTCGTTTACGGGTCCAAAAGAGTTAAAAGGAAGTGATTTAGAAAATAGTGACATAAGTGTTGTCAATCCTGATAGCTATCTTGCGACACTAAATGAAGATGCAGAATTAAATTTTTCTGTCATCATTGAAAAAGGTATAGGATATGTTGCAAGTGAAGATGTTAGGGATGAATTGGATTCTGAATATATAGCACTTGATGCATTTTTTACACCTGTTAGGAAAGCTGTTTATGATATAGAAAAAGTTTTGGTTGAAGACAATCCTAACTATGAAAAAATTGTATTTACAATAGAAACAGATGGTCAAATAGATCCTGTTGATGCTTTTAAAAACTCTATAATGGCTATGAATGAGCAACTTAGTGTTTTTAATAAGATAATGGATAGTGATTTTCAAGCAGGTACAAATACTCAGGAAAATAGTTCAGAAATATCAAAACTTCTTCAATCTATTGATACATTAAAATTAAGTGTTAGAAGTTCAAATTGTCTTGAAAGAGCAGGTTTAAAATATATCGGTGAATTGGCGATAATGAGTGAGGGTGAGCTTAAAGCTATAAAAAATCTTGGTAAAAAATCTCTTGAAGAAATCATAGAAAAAATGAAAGAGATAGATTTTCCTGTGGGTATGGAATTTGAAGAAGATACTTTAAATTTGTTAAGTAAAAAGATTGAAGAGTTAAAATCAAAAGAAGAAGAGGTATAAAAAATGAGACATAAGCATGGATATAGAAAGCTAGGAAGAACTAGCACTCACAGAGCAGCATTACTTAAAAATCTCAGCATTGCTCTCATAAATAGTGGTAAAATAGAAACTACTTTGGAAAAGACAAAGGAACTTAGAAGATATTTTGAAAAGCTTTTGACTACTGCAAAAAAGGGTGATTCAAATGCTCACAGAGCAGTTTTTGCATCCCTACAAGATAAAGAGGCTACAAAAAAACTTGTAAATGAGATAGCTCCAAAATATCTTGAGAGAAACGGCGGTTATACAAGAATTATAAAAACAAGACTTAGAAGAGGCGATGCAGCTTCTATGGCTTTTATAGAATTAGTCTAGCACTTCAAAAAAAGGGGGTGTTTTTGCCCCCACCCTTTCAAAATTAATCAACTTTTAAACCAATATATAGTTAAATACTATTGTTACTTATAATAAAAAGGAAAATAATATGATACCTTTTAGTGATGAAGAATTAAAACCGGTTGTTGAAAAATCTTTAGAAAAAGTTGCACCTATGTTGGCACTTGACGGAGGCGGAATGAAACTTTTGGATGTAAAAAACGGAAAAGTATTTGTTCAACTTTTGGGAGCTTGTCATGGATGTAGTGCTAGTTCTCAAACCTTGAAGTATGGCATAGAAAGACAACTAAGGATGGATATACATCCTGAGATAGAGGTTATCAATATCGCTCCGGGTATGGAAGATATGATAGATGAGATAGCAAAAGGATAAAAAGTGGCAAAACTTACAAAGGAAAAATTAAAGGCAAAAGCTGAAGATTATTTTTTCAAAGGCGAATATGATAAAGCTTTGCGTAATTTTTCTTTAGCCCTTTTAGAATATCCTGAAGATAAAGAGCTACAAATCTGTGCTATATTAACTGATATGGCAAATGAAAATGAAGAAAAAGCTCAAACTATATATGAGTATTATCAAATCACAAAAGAGGTAGAAGAGGAAAATGCTGAAGAGATTATAGAAAGTCTTATAGAAAGTATGGATTTTGATATTGATATACTCAATAAACTTTTAGATAGCGGCTATCTAGCAAATGAATATCAAGATGAAAATAGTATAAACTATAATGATTTTATTCAACTTGTTCAAGACAGAGGAAGCTTTAAGATAGCTTATGAAGATATTATGTTTAGTACCAAAGTTCTTATCAATTCAAAAGATGATTTTATTGATTTTTTAGATAGGTTGATCGATAATGATTATGTAGATACTGCTTTTTCATACGGTGAAGCAGCTATAACTCTTTTTCCAAAAGATATAAAACTTCAAAATATTCTCCACAAAATAAAAGAAAAAAAGTCTTTATAAATGAAACAAGTATTTGATGACTTTTTTATCACTGACAATACTGCTGAATGTGGTAGAGATACATATTTCTTAAAAACTATGCAAAATGAAAAATATCTAAATGACATAAACCTACAAAATATCAAAGGTATCATAACGCCTAAAGAGTTATTGGATAAACTAGGAATTAATTCATTGCAAATAGTAGGGATAACCGGTACAAACGGTAAAACTACAACTGCAGGTGCAATTTACTCCATACTTTTGGATTTGGGATATAAAGTTGCTATGCAAGGAACTAGGGGATTTTTTATCAATGAAGAAAGAATTGAAGGCAAAAGTTTAACTACTCCCTCAATATTTCAAACAATTCTACACTTAAAAGAGGCAAAAGAGAAAAAGTGTGACTATTTTATCATGGAAGTAAGCTCTCATGCGATAGAACAAAATAGGATAGAAGGGATTGAGTTTACCTTAAAAGTATTTACCAATATATCCCAAGATCATCTCGACTATCATAAAACTATGCAAGAGTATGAAAGAGTAAAATCCTCATTTTTTAGTGATGAAAGCCATAAACTTATCAATAAAGATGGCGGAAAGATAGAGTTCAATATAAAAAATGCAAGAAGTTACTCTCTTGAATTTCCGGCAACTTATAAGATAGAGGCATATTCATTGCAAAACGGTTTGCAGGCAGTTTTAAAGCATTTTGGTAAATTTGTTGAGTTTTCATCTCCCTTGGTAGGACTTTTCAATCTTTATAATATAACCGCCGCTATAGCATCAGTAGATATCATTACAGATAATTCACTTGAAGAGATAGTAGAAGTAGTGGATAATTTTGCGGGAGTTAGCGGAAGAATGCAAGTAGTAAGTGATAAACCGCTTATAGTGGTGGATTTTGCACATACTCCAGACGGTATGCAAAAAGTTTTTGAAGCAGTAAAAGATAGAGATATATCAGTAGTTTTTGGAGCAGGAGGAGATAGGGATAAAAGTAAAAGAGCTTTAATGGGAAAAGTTGCTTCAAAGTTTGCTAAGAAACTATATATTACAAGTGATAACCCAAGAAGCGAAGATCCTTTGGAAATTATAAAAGATATAGTACAAGGGATAAATAATACCCATACTCTAATCATTCCAGATAGAAAACAAGCCATTATAAAAGCTATAAAAGAGTTGGAAAAAGATGAGATATTACTCATCCTTGGAAAAGGTGATGAAGAGTATCAAGAGGTGGAGGGTGAAAAGATACCCTTTAGTGATGTTGAAATTGTAAGCTCAGTTGTTAATCCAAGTGCTATTACTATCGCTTGACCTCTTTCTCCAACTACTTTGCTAATATGCTTTAAATTTTATATTAGTATAAATAAATAGAAAAATATTATATAAAATAAGATAAAATAATAAGTCATTTATTAACTGACCTTACGCACCATATCATAAACTGAGCGAAAAGAGAAAGCGTTATATGTAAGGCGGAGGTTTTTCGGCATAGCCTTGTCTTTGTTGAAAGTTCTCCAACGAAGTCAGATAATGCTTTATCTTTTCGCCCTTTGGGTGGCTTTTGTGATATCCGATTGACTTCGTTACACCTCCTCTCAAGCTTACGGCTATGACTCGTCGGTGTGCCTCGCACTCGAATATTACAAAAACCACTCAGTTTATGATATGGTGTGTAAGGTCAGTTATTAATTACAAGGAATTATAATGAAAAAAATTATTTTTTTAATATTAATAACTATGTCATTTGTGTTTGCTAAATTTACCTCTATTGATGATGGTACATTGCTTAAGATGCAAAAACAAGGAGTTGTAGTCATCGATATCAGAACTCCAAAAGAGTGGAAACAAAGAGGGATCATAAAAGGGGCTAAAACGATAGAGTTTTTTAAGAGTGACGGAAGTGTGGATTTTATCAAATTTATGAAAAAGTTTACAAAGTATGTAAATAGCTCAAAACAGCCTTTTATCATTTATTGTGCTCATGCAAATAGAAGTAAAGTTTTAGGAAAGCTTTTTGATAGATTGGGAGTTAAGAATGTGTATGAACTTA
>JALVWI010000027.1 GCA_027038335.1 Campylobacterales bacterium
GCAGCAGTAATAGCTGTAGAGATAGTTTCTCTGTCTCTCATTTCACCTACTAGTATAACATCAGGATCTTCTCTTAAAGAAAACTTTAATCCATTTGCAAAGCTAAATGTATCAGATCCGACATTTCTATGTGAAAAAAGTGATTTTTTATTTTGGTGTATAAATTCTACAGGATCTTCTATAGTAATGATATGCTTTTCTTCTGTTTTGTTTATTTCATTTAGCATAGCAGCAAGTGTAGTTGATTTGCCGCTTCCCGTAGGTCCTGTTACTAGAATAAGACCCTTTTCTTTTTTTACTATATCTTTAAAAATTTGAGGAAGTTTTAGCTCATCTATCGAAGGTATGCTTATAGGAATAGTTCTAAAAGCAGCCGCAACTTCACCATTCATTGTGTAGTAATAATTAACTCTAAATCTACCTATATTTGGTAATTCTATAGCAAAATCAAGCTCTTTTTTTTCTTCAAGCTCTTTTTTTTGTTTGTCGGTAATTAATGAGTAACACATTGACTCTATAGTTTTACCTGTAAGTTTTGGCAGATCAAGAGGAGTTAGTTTTCCATCAATTCTTATCTGAGGTTCACTTCTGCTTACAAGATGCAAGTCAGAAGCTTTGTATTCGGATATTGTTTTTAAAAGTGCTCTTATATCAATACTTACCATATATATCCTTATTCTATTATTTTTGGAACTATAAAAAAACTATCCTCTTTTTTTGGTGCATTTTGTAAAATAATATTTATAACTTCACTATTTTGTGAGGGTTTATCTTCTCTAAAAGGTGTACCGCCCTCAAGGGTGGCAAAAGAAGCATTTTTATTATCCAAATCTAATTCATTTAAATTTTCTACAAAGCTTACTACTTCACTAAGACTACCGATCATTTCTTCTTTCTTTTCAGATTTTATTTCTATTTGGGAAAGTTTTTCAAGTTTTTCTAAAGTCTTAATATCTACTTTCATATATTAATTTGTCCTATGTTGTTAAAATTCTGCTATTATATCAAAATAAATTTGAAACTATGCTTTGTAATCCATCTGCTATAATTTATAAGCAACTTTGATACCAAAACAAAACTAATACGAGTTTAATTTTAAATGTGCTAAGATACAACAATTTTTTTTAAGGATTTTGTTTTGAGTATTAAAGAGGATTTGAAAGCCGTAAAAGAAGAGTTAAATACGGAAGAACAGTTTTTAGAAGGGCTTATAAGAGCAGAGAGATTTTATAAAAAATATAAAAAACCTATCATTGCCATAGCTGTTGTAGCGGTGATAGCTTTTGTGGGTTTTTCTGTAAAAACTTATATAGATGAAAATAATCTAAAAGTCGCAAATGAAGCGTATCTGAAACTTATCAAAGATCCAAACGATAGTGATTCAGCCAAAATTCTAAAAGATAAAAATATCAATCTTTATTATGCGTATAGATTGCAAATAGCTTCAAAAAAAAATGATGTCAATATTTTAAAAGATGTTAGAGATAATGCCAAAGATAAATATCTCTCAGATTTGGCAGCATATCAACTAGCTTCTCTTACCAAAAAAAGTGATAAGCTAAATGACTATATCAATAATTCAAAAGCAGGACTTCTGAAAAACTTTGCACTTTTAGAAGATGCTTACTTACTTTTAAAAGAAAAAAAGAAAGATCAAGCAAAGATAAAACTCTCTTCCATAGAGGTAGATTCTCCTCTTGAAAATATTGCTAAAAATTTAGAATACTATATAAAATAAAAAAGGCTTGTTGTAGTTATGAAAAAATATATAAATTTTATACTTGTTTTGCTTTTTATCTTTGTTTTTCTAGGATGTTCTTCAAAGTCTTTGTATGAACCAAAAGAAATAGCAGGTTATGTAAGTTTTGACGGAAACTTACCGGCACCTATAGCTGATGTTACAAGAAGTGGTGCAACATTGCAAAATGGTCAAGTAATATCTAAAAAAACAGGTTTAACAAATATTTATATACCAAAAAATGATAGATTTTTAAATATTAGTCAAAATAGTGTAATTTATACTTCACCTATGGGTAAACTTTATATTAAAAATAAAGATAATAAAGTTATTTTTACACATAATTTTTCAAAAATGATAGCAAGTGCATCTTTAAAAAATGACCTTTTAGCTATAGTTTTTAGTGACAATACTTTGATGGTTTATAATATAAAAACTAATATAATAAAATTTTCTAAAAAGCTTGATGATGTATATGCACTTGATGCAAGGCTTGTGGCACCTTATTTTTTAGGAAAACTCATTGTTTTTCCTTCGCTTGACGGTAGATTGGTCATAGTTGATTCTAAAAGATTTGGAGTTATAAGAGACATAGTTGTAAGTTCAAAGCCGTATTTCAACAATATAATTTTTATGAATGTTTTGGACAATAGGCTTGTTGCAGCAACTCAAAATAGAGTTATATCTATAGATCCTAAGTCGGTATCTTTTATGAATGTGGGTGTAAAAGATATTGTATTTTTAGGAGAGAGGATTTTTGTATTTACAAAAGATGGAAAGATAATACTAACCAACTCAAGCCTTAAAAGATTGAAAGAAAGAAAATTTAAATTTGCCAATTTCTCAACTGCTATATATGGACAGTTTGTATATGTTATAGAAAAAAACGGATATCTTATTGCTACTGATAAAAATTTGATAACTACAAATGTATATAAATTGCCAAATGCTATAGAAAATCTTATGTTTACCACTAACAATACATTTTATTATGATGATAAATATTTTAAACTTAATAAAATAAAGTAAGGTGTATGTCAACTGCCCTTGAAGCTTTCATTGAGTATATAACTGTTGTCAAGGGACTTTCAAAAAAGAGTATTGAGGCATATAGTGGTGATTTGCTGGATTTTGAATCTTTTTTAAAAAAAGATGTTATAAATGCCAAATTAGATGATATATTGAGTTATTTAGAAAAATATACCAACCAAAATAGTATAAACAGAAAATTATCAGCTATAAATACTTTTTTTAAATTTTGTGAAAAAGAGAATTTTATAGATGATAGACCTATTTTAAAGCAATTTAAACGCCAAAGAAATTTACCTATTTTGTTAGAATATGAAGATATTATGCAGGGTTTGAAGCTTATAAAAAAAAAGAGTTGGATAGATTATAGGGATTATGCGTATATTCTTTTTTTATATGCTACCGGAGTTAGAGTAAGTGAATCTATAGAGATAAGAAAAGATGATATTAATGGTGAGTGGTTAAAGATACGAAGTGCAAAGGGTGATAAACAAAGGATGGTGCCTATCGCAAAATTTGTTTTAAAAGTATTAAATGAATATCTTGATAAAAGAGAAAAAAAGAGTGAATATATATGGCTCAATTATAAGGGTGATAAGATGAGCAGAATAACAGCATTTAAAATAACTAAAAAGTATCTAAATGTTTCTCCGCATGTTTTAAGACACTCTTTTGCCACATCTTTGGTACTCGGTGGAGCAGATCTAAGAGTAGTACAAGAACTTTTAGGTCATTCAACTATCTTAACTACCCAAATATATACACATATTCAGCAAAAAAACTTAGAACAAACCGTTATGGAATTTCATCCTCTTTCAAAAGAAGCAATATGAAAAATATAGTTGAATTTTTAAGTAAAAAAAATTATATATTTAAAAAACTTTACAAGATAGATATAAAAAAGTTAGACAGTAGGAAAAAGATAAATATTTATGAAGGTATTGACATAAAATCAAATTATGTAGCTATATTTAAAATAGATCAAAAAAGTAGATTTGTTACAAAAAATAGTAAAGAAATTGTTTTATTGTTGGAAAAAATGATAAAAATACAAGAGCATAACTATAAAAAAAAGATTTTGCTTATAAGTTCACCCCTTTGTTCAAAAGCAAAAAAATATCTTGAAGAATTAAAATGGAAGATATATGAAAATAGGATTTAGGAATTAGGAATTAGATGTGGGATACAGGCGGGTTTAATTATGTTATTGTGTGAAATAGGTAATACAAATATACATTTTTATCAAAAAGGTGCTAAATGGAGTAGTAAGGCTACCATCGGTAATCTTTTAGATATAGATGAAAAATTTTATTATATAAATGTAAATGAAAAATTAAAAAGCAAATTAAATGATATGGAAAACGCTATAGATTTGGAGCCTTTTTTAGAGATAGATACAATTTATAAAGGTTTAGGAGCGGATAGAGTTGCAGCATGTAAAGCTGTTGATAATGGTGTTATAGTGGATGCAGGAAGTGCTATAACTGTTGACATAATGGCAGGAGGATTGCATCTTGGAGGATATATCATGCCCGGACTTTTTGCTCTTCAAAAAAGTTTTGCTGATATTTCGCCTAGACTTGATATGACGATCAATCCTAATATCGCTCTTGATGTTTTTCCTCAAAATTCTCTTGAAGCTATCAGTTATGGGGCTATTAAACCTATAATTTTGATGCTCAGAGAGAGTCAAAAGGATAAGAGACTTTATTTTACGGGCGGTGATGGGAAATTTTTTGCAAAATTTTTTGATAATGCTATATATGATGGAAGTTTGATATTTAAAGGTATGATGAAAGTACTTAAGGGTATCTCCAATAATAGATGATACCCCTTAAAACTAAAGGATTGATATGATAACTGTTGCTTTACCAAAGGGAAGAATTGCTGAAGAGACTTTATGTATATTTGAAAAAATATTTGATAAAAAATTTATCTTTGAAGATAGAAAACTTATCTTAAAAAAGGATGATTTTACATTTTTACTTGTTAGAAACCAAGATGTACCCACTTATGT
>JALVWI010000028.1 GCA_027038335.1 Campylobacterales bacterium
GTCATGGTATAACAACAGCGGTCGGAATAGGAGGAGATCCTATCATCGGTCTTAGCTATCTTCAACTTTTACCTATGTTTGAAAATGATCCTGATACAAAAGCTATCGTTTTGATAGGTGAGATAGGTGGAGATCTTGAAATTCAAGCAGCTAAATATATAAAAGAGAATATTTCTAAGCCGGTAGTCGCATTTATCGCCGGTCAAACTGCACCTAAGGGTAAGAGAATGGGACATGCCGGAGCGATAGTCAGCGGTGGAAGCGGAACTGCAAAAGAGAAAATGGAAGCTTTAGAGGCTGCCGGAGTAAAAGTTGTAGTAAGTCCTGCTGAAATAGGCAAAGCTGTTACAGAAGTGATGGGAAGCAAATAAAATAAGGAGAAAATATGAGTAGCATGAAAGCACCGGAAAATACTCCGGTATGGGTTGATACAAGTAGATGTAAAGCTTGTGATATTTGTGTAGAAATGTGTCCGGCTGGAGTTTTGGCAATGGTACCGGCTGATACTACAATACTTGGAGCAACTATTTCAGTAGAAGATCCTGAAAGTTGCATAGGTTGTAGAGATTGTGAATTGCATTGTCCTGATTTTGCTATCTTTGTTGCTGAAAGAGGAGAGTATAAGTTTGCAAAACTAACTCCTGAAGCAAAACAAAGAGCAGAAGCTATAAAGAAAAATCATTATATGAAATTGAGTGCTTAAGGAGTATTGATGGCAAGAGAAGTTATTTCGACTGGTAATAAACTAGCAGCCCAAGCGGCTGTTGAGTGTGGATGTAGATTTTTTGGTGGCTATCCTTTGACTCCTTCGAGTGAAATAGCCCATGATTGTAGTGTATTATTGCCAAGAGTCGGCGGTAAATTTATACAAATGGAAGATGAGATAGGCGGTATTTCAGTTGCTCTTGGAGCATCTATGAGCGGTACAAAAGCTATGACTGCTACAAGTGGTCCCGGCATCAGTCTCAAGTCTGAACAAATCGGCTTAGCTTTTATAGCTGAAATTCCTTTGGTGATAGTTAATGTTATGAGAGGAGGTCCAAGTACCGGTCTTCCTACAAGAGTTTCTCAAGCCGATATAGGACAGGCAAAATATCCAAGTCATGGCGATTTTGCAAGTATCGCTTTGTGTCCGGGAAGTTTGGAAGAGGCTTATACTGAAACAGTAAGAGCATTTAATTTAGCTGAAAAGTATATGACTCCTGTATTTTTACTTTTAGATGAGACTTTGGGACATATGCAAGGAAAGGCTATACTTCCTGATGTTGAAGAGCTTGAAATAGTAAAAAGAGAAGAGTTTACAGGGGATCCGAAGGATTATCTTCCTTACGGTGTAGAGATGGATAAACCTGCTGTTTTAAATCCTTTCTTTAAAGGTTACAGATATCATATCACAGGTCTTCACCATGGTCCTACCGGTTTTCCTACTGAAGATGGTGAACAGTGTGAATTCAATATAGAAAGACTTATGGGTAAGATAAACAATAATACCGATGATATAGTAGCCTATGAAGAGTATAAACTTGATGATGCTGAAGTTTGTATGATAGCTTACGGAAGTATCAGTAGAGGTGCAAAAGAAGCAGTTGAAAAATTAAGAGAAGAGGGTATAAAAGCCGGACTTTTTAGACCTATTACTATCTGGCCAAGTCCAAAAAAGAAGCTAAAAGAGATAGGTGAAAAGTTTGATAAAATTTTTGTAACAGAGTTAAATATGGGTCAATATCTTGAAGAGATTCAAAGAGTGATGAAAAGAGATGATTTAAAAACTCTTCATAAAGCAAACGGAAGACCTATAGCACCAAGTGAAATGGTAGCAAAAGTTAAGGAGATGTTCTAATGGCTTTTAATTATGATGAATATTTAAGAACGGATAAAATGCCGACACTTTGGTGTTGGGGATGTGGAGATGGAGTTATACTTAAGTCTATCATTAGAGCTATAGATAAGCTTGGATGGGATATGGATGATGTTTGTATCGTATCAGGAATTGGATGTAGCGGAAGACTTAGCTCTTATGTAAACTGCAATACAGTTCATACAACTCACGGTAGAGCGATAGCTTATGCTACAGGTATAAAGTTAGCCAACCCAGATAAACATGTCATAGTAGTAACAGGTGACGGTGACGGTTTGGCAATAGGCGGAAACCATACAATACACGGTTGTAGAAGAAATATAGACTTAAATCATATAATTATCAATAACTTTATATATGGTTTGACCAATTCTCAAACAAGTCCGACTACTCCTCAAGGTATGTGGACAGTTACCGCTCAGTATGGAAATGTAGATCCTACTTTTGATGCTTGTAAATTAGCCGAAGGTGCCGGAGCTAGCTTTATAGCAAGAGAGAGTGTACTAGATCCTAAAAAATTAGAGAAAATTTTTGTAGAAGGGTTTACGCATAAAGGTTACTCTTTCTTCGATATTTTTTCAAATTGCCATATAAATCTAGGTAGAAAAAATAAAATGGGTGAAGCTGCTCAAAATCTTAAATGGATAGATGGAAGAACAACTTCAAAAAGAAAATATGAAAATATGAGTGAAGAAGAGAGAAAAGGGTTGTTTCCAACAGGTGTCTTAAAAAAAGATGAAGAAGCTGCGGAGTATTGTGAACTTTATGATAAAGTTATCGAAGCAGCTCAAAACAAAACAAAAGTACAACTATAAGGAGAACAGATGAGACATCAATTAAGATTTACAGGTGTTGGTGGTCAAGGTGTTCTTCTTGCAGGAGAGATTTTGGCTGCTGCTAAGATAGAAGAGGGGGGTTATGGTGTAAAAGCTGCAACTTATACTTCTCAAGTTAGAGGTGGTCCTACAAAAGTGGATATTCTTCTTGATGATAAAGAGATACTTTATCCTTATGCCAATGAGGGTGAGATAGAATTTATGCTCTCAGTTGCTCAAGTTAGTTATGATTCTTTTAAAAGCGGAGTAAAAGAGGGCGGTATCATAGTGGTAGAGCCTAACCTTGTTCACCCTACTGAAGAAGATAGAAAAAAGTGGAAAATATATGAAATTCCACTCATCACCATAGCCAAAGAGGAAGTCGGTAATGTTGTAACCCAGTCAGTTGTAGCATTGGGAATTACTATCACAATGGATCCGGTAATGGATAGAGACTTTGTTTATAATACAATGATAGAAAAAGTTCCTCCAAAATTTGTAGAACTTAACAAGACTGCATTTGAACTTGGCGAAAAATATGCCAAAATCGCTTTAGGCGAATAAAATATAATGCTAAGGAGTTAGTTAATATAACTCCTTAGCATATTTCTATTCTATTTCTGCCATTATCTTTGGCTTTATAAAGGGCTTTATCAGCTTCTTGTATGAGTTCTTCTATATTTTCTTTTTTATTGTTTGCTGTTATTCCTATGGAAACAGTATAGTTTATAGAGTTATTTTTAAAAATAAATTTTTCTTTTGATATGATATTTTTAAGTTTTATGAAAAAACCTATAGCAGTTTTTTCATCTACATTTGCTAAAGCTATGCAAAATTCTTCTCCGCCAAATCTTGCTACTATATCTGAGCCTTTTGTGTTATTTGTCAAAATCATAGAGAGTTTTTTCAAGACCATATCACCTACATCATGACCATATAGATCATTTATATTTTTAAAATGGTCTATATCAAGCATCGCAATGGCATATTGACTATTGTTATGCAAAAAATCATTTATATGATCAAAAAAATATCTTCTATTGTATAAGCCTGTCAAAAAGTCGCGATTGGCAAATCTAGATAGTAATTCTATATGTTCTTGTGCATCTAAAGTATTGTTTATCCTACAAATCAACTCTTCATTGGAAAAAGGCTTATTTATAAAGTCATTTGCTCCTGATTTTAAAAATTTTGCAGATATGAGATGCTCATTGCTACCGGTTAGTGAAATGATGGGTAACTGTTGTTTGTTATATTTTTTTCTAATTTGTATAGTAAGTTCAAGACCGTCAATAACCGGCATATTATAATCAGTCAAAATAAGTTCTATGTCTTTATTTTCTTCAAGATAGTTTAGAGCTTCTTCTCCATGAGCTGCAACTAAAACTTTAAACATGTGTTTTTGAAGAATCTCTTTTATCTGTTTTCTTATCATTTGAGAATCATCAACTATCATGAGCTTAATATCCCTATTTTTTGAAAGTCTTTTTATGAGAGAAAATATATAATTAACATCTTCCATATTGCCTTTGTATATATAGTCAATAACACCTTTTGTAAGCATCTCTTCTCTTATATGCTCATCAATAGTGCCTGTAAGTACTATAGAAGGAATATCATAAGAAAGGACTAAGTCAACAATTTCTCCGTTAGGTGCATCAGGAAGATTTAAATCAAGAAGTGCAATAAAAAAATCATCATTTTCTTCTAAGATATTGTTGGTTTCTTCTAAACTATATGATTGTATGACATCAAAATCTAAATTATCTTCCATTTTTCTTTTTACAAGTTTTGATAGAGCTTTATTATCTTCGACTAAAAGTATTCTCTCTTTCATCATTTTAGTTTCTCCAGTAATATTTTTTTAAATTCATCAAATGAAGGCAAAGTCAAATGATCATCTCTTTGTTTCTTACCCCACATAGGTTCAGGAAAATGCGAGTCTTCTTTAAAACGAGCCATAATATGGATATGAAGTTTAGGCAGATAATTTCCAAACATTGCTATATTTATTTTGTCGGGGTGATAAAATTCAATCATAGTTTTTTCAACTAC
>JALVWI010000029.1 GCA_027038335.1 Campylobacterales bacterium
CTGCTAGCAGGATTATAATTTTTAGGATTGAGTGCATACAATAAGCAAACTACACTAAAAGTATAATATTTTATAAAATGTGCTATATATTTAAAAGAATTCACTTTATTCCTCAGATATTTTTTAACCTTAAACACTATAATAACATAAATGAGGTTAAAAATATATTTTAACATACAGTTTAATCTAATGTTTACCTTATTTAGATAGAATTTCGTGATTATAGTCTCAAAAAGGACAAAAATGGTTAAATTTTTAAAGAAATTTTTTCTATCGATGGAAAGTGCTTTTGTACTTTTTTTGGTTTTTGCCGCATCTTGCGGTATCGCTACATTTATAGAAAATGATTATGGTACAGAAACTGCATGGGGTGTGGTTTATGGAACACTGTGGTTTGGTGCTATTCAAGCTTTGCTTGGTATCAATCTCGCTTATAATATAGTAAGATATAAATTATATAGAAAAGATAAGTTGCCTATTTTGACTTTTCATGTGGGATTTTTATTTATTTTGATAGGTTCTATTGTTACTAGATATATCGGTTATGAAGGTATCATGCATATAAGAGATGGACAAAGTCAAAATATAATGATATCAAGTGAGCCTTTTATACAAGTCGATGCAAGAAAAGGCAATAAAATATATCATATAGAAAAGAAAAAATACCTTTCCAAGATAGGAGATAATGCTTTTGATCTTAAGATGAATATAGACGGAAAAACAGCAGATATCAAATATGTAGATTTTATACCTAATGCTACTACTTCTATCGTCAATGATCCAAACGGTAAGCCGATGATATCTTTTATGAGTACGGATCCTGATTTTAGCAATTTTGTTTTAAAAGATGGAAATATACAGGATGTAAACGGGATCAAATTTACACTCAATAAACCTTTTAAAAATAATTCTCTATGGGGAACTCCCACAGTCAACATTACAACAAAAAATGGAAAATTTTATATAGAAGCAAATAAAGCTTTGAGCGTTTTAGATATGGCAACTCAGAGTAAAAAAACATTAGAGCCTTTAAAAAAGTATGAATTTAAAGGTAAAAAACTTTATGGTATAGAGGGTTTAAATTTTGCTCCTAAGTCAATGAAGATAAAAGGAAAAGAAAAACTAGTCTCCGGTGGAAAAACAAGAGCTGGAATGAAATTTAGAGGATTAAATGCCGTAGTTGTAAAAGCTACATATAATGGAGATAGTAAAATAGTTACTTTTTTTGGGCAGGGACAAGGAGCTAAAGGGTTTACAAAGACTGAAATGATAGGAGGTATTCCTTTTAGTTTTGAGTGGGGTTCAAAGATCATAAAACTACCGTTTTTAGTGAAGCTTAGAGATTTTCAGCTAAAAAGATACCCCGGTTCTATGTCTCCATCTTCTTATGCTAGTGAAGTTACATTGATAGATAAAAAAAATGGAGTTCGTATGCCTTTTAGGATTTTTATGAATCATGTTTTAGACTATAAAAATTATAGATTTTTCCAATCCTCTTACGATAAAGATGAAAAAGGAACCATACTATCGGTCAATCACGATCCGGGAAAATATCCTACATATTTTGGTTATCTTCTTTTGGCGATTGGATTTTTGTGGACTATCATTTCTCCAAAGAGTAGGTTTAGAACGCTTGGTAGAAAGATACAAAAAGATATACAAAGAAATAAAAACAGTATGGGTTTATCTTTATTGTTTATCTCTTTAGCTTTGTTTTCTGTCACATCACCTCTAAAAGCTGCCAAAACAGAGCTGAGTTTGCAAGATAGTATAAAATTAGCAAAAAAATATGAAAAAAAACATGCAGATAAATTTGGAATGTTATTGGTACAAGATAGAGAAGGAAGAATAAAACCGATAGATTCTCTTGCTAATGATGTCTTAAATAAAGTATCAAGAAAGAGGAGTTTTTACGGTCTTGATGCTGATCAAATCATACTTGGTATGCTCGCATCTCCAAATGTTTGGCAAAATATTCCTATGGTAAGAGTTTCTCATGATAAATTAAAAAAGATATTAGGTATTCCAAAAAGTGCAAAATATGCCTCATTTAAGGACTTTTTTGATTATAAAAATAGATCAAATCCTTATAAATTGGCTGCTTATGCAGAAAGTGCCAACAGAACTCCTCCGATAGATAGAAATAAGTTTGACAAAGATGTTTTAAAAGTAGATGAAAGAGTAAATGTTTTATATTATGTTTACACAGGTGCTCTTTTTAAGATATTTCCAAAAGCTAAAGATCCAAAAAACAAATGGTATGATCCAAAAGGTGCTATATCAACTTTTCCAAAAAAAGATGCCGAAGCTATTAGAATGATACTTCAAATGTACTTTACAGCACTTCATAAAGGTATAAAAACAGGTGACTGGAAAGATGCGGATAAGACGCTAAGCATTATAGCAGCGTATCAAAAAAAGTTTGGTGCAAAAGTGATCGAAGATAATACTCATATAAAAGCTGAAATACTTTATAACCACTTAAATATTTTTCCAAGATTGATACCTATATATCTTTTGAGTGGATTTTTACTGCTATTTGTCATAATGTATAAAATGCTGCGTCCAAAAAGTTCTATCAAGTGGATTGTGAGATTTTTCTTTATAGTGATACTTTTAGCTTTTTTAGCTCAAACTTTCAATATGGGGCTTAGATGGTATGTTTCAGGTCATGCTCCATGGAGCGATGGCTATGAGTCGATGATATATATATCATGGGCATTGATGCTAGCTGGACTTATATTTTCCAGACAGTCAGTTATGTCTCTTTCGTTGACTGCTATACTTTCAGGTGTATTTTTATTTGTAGCTCATCTTAGTTGGATGGATCCGGAGATAACCAACCTTGTGCCGGTACTTAAATCCTACTGGCTTATGGTGCATGTTTCTGTCATCACTGCAAGTTACGGCTTTTTGGGGTTAAATGCATTGTTGGGATATTTTACATTGATAATGTTTATTATGCTTAGTTCTGACCCTAAAAATCCACGAAATGAACACATCCAAAGAAGTATCACAGAAGCTACAAGGGTCAATGAAATGTCTATGATACTTGGACTTATGCTTTTAACTATGGGAAACTTTCTAGGTGCAGTTTGGGCAAATGAGTCATGGGGTAGATACTGGAGCTGGGATCCAAAAGAGACTTGGGCATTGGTAAGTATCTTGGTATATGCGGCAGTAGTACACATGAGACTAATTCCAAAACTAAACTCACAATTTGCCTTTGCAGTGGCTGCAACTATCGCTTATGCTTCGGTTATCATGACATATCTTGGAGTAAACTACTATCTTTCAGGTATGCACTCTTATGCTGCCGGAGAGCCTATACCTATCCCACAGTGGATATACTGGGTTATCGGAGTGGTATTGGCGACAATTATCATAGCTATACCTAAGAAAAAATACTCCAAGAGATTATAAAATAAAAGTATAAAGGGGTAGTTTTAGTGCAAGCTATTCCTTTGTTGTGATTTTATATGGTTATCATTAGAGCAGGATTGGAAAAAGAGATATGATTTATATTCTTAGTGAAAAAAAATTTGATGGAGCTTTAAACTTACCGGTTATTAAGATAAATTTTTTAGATTTTAAAGTAGATTTGTCTTTATTTGATGCTCTTATTTTTACTTCTAAAAATGGGGTTGAAGCGATAGATAGAGTTAATAAAACTTGGAGATATAAAGAGATATATTCTATCGGAAGCGGTACAACAAAAGCTATCAAAGATAAGGGTGTTGAAGTAGCATATACTGCTAAAAGTTCTTATGGAGATAATTTTGCCAAAGAGATACAAAATAAACTATATGGAAAAAGAGTACTTTTTCCTAGAGCTAAAGTTGTAACATCACAACTCAATAAAATATTGCAAAATGCCGGTATAAATCTGAGTGAAATTATAGCTTATGAAACAGTTTGCAATAGTAAAGATTTGTCCAATCCTCCAAAAGATAGTGTTATAATATTTTCTTCACCCTCGACGATAAAATGTTTTTTTAAAAAATTTACATGGGATGAAAGTTATAAAGCAGTTGTGATAGGAGAAAAAACAGCTTCTTTTATGCCAAAAGAGATAAGATACACTCTTTCAAAAAAACAGAGCATTCCTGAGTGTATTAAGTTAGGCTATACTTTATTGTATAATTAAGTAAAATTTTTGTAAAATACTACTAGTATTTACCTGAATGATTCGATAACTGCTCACCAATGAGGGTCCAACAGATTTCAGTGTTTGGAGGCAGTATGTTATCGGTGTGTCTGTGACTTCGTTTGAGCCTTTGAAAAAAGGCGAGAAGCTGCAGCCTAAAGAGAGCATCTCTTCCAAGTTTTTTGGCTTTTTAGGGCCACTTTCGAGCAGACCGGTCATTTGGGTAATTACTCTTCAAAACAAGGAAATTAAATGACTATTCTCATTGTTGGAAGCGGTGGAAGAGAATACTCCATCGGCTTGGCTCTTCATAAAGATAAAAATGTTAAAGATATTTATTTTGCTCCCGGTAATGGAAAAAGTGGTGATATAGGTCAAAATATCAATATAAAAGATTTAAACGAATTGGCAAAATTTGCAAAGGATAATATGGTCGATCTTACTATAGTAGGTCCTGAAGCACCGTTGACTGAGGGGATAGTTGATATATTTGAAAAAGAAGGGCTTAAGATATTTGGTCCTTCTAAAGAGGCTGCAAGACTTGAAGGTTCAAAAGCTTTTATGAAAAATTTTTTAGCTAACAATTCTATACCGACTGCGAAATATGTAGAAACTTCTGATTTTAGTCAAGCTTGCAAATTTATAGATAGTTTAAATGAACCTATAGTTGTAAAAGCTGATGGGCTTTGTGCCGGCAAGGGAGTTATTATAGCTTCTTCAAAAGATGAAGCTAAAAATGAAGCAAAAAGAATGTTAAGTGGAGAGAGTTTTGCTGATGCGGGTAAAAAGATAGTAGTAGAAGAGTTTTTGGACGGCTATGAACTATCTATCTTTGCTGTGTGTGATGGAGAAAATTATAAAATATTGCCTGCAGCACAGGATCATAAAAGACTTCTTGATGGAGACAAGGGACCAAATACCGGTGGAATGGGAGCTTATGCACCTACACCTCTTATAAATGATGAACTTTATGAAAAGATTGAGCAAAGAGTTGTTGTGCCTACTTTAAAAGGTATGAGAGAGTTAAATACTCCATACAAAGGTGTCTTGTTTATAGGACTTATGATAGTAAAAGGTGAGCCTATAGTTCTTGAGTATAATGTGAGATTTGGAGATCCTGAGTGTGAAGTACTTATGCCTTTACTAAAAACTGATGCAAGTGAACTTTTTTATAAAGCGGCTATCGGTAAATTAGATGAACTTAAGATAGAGTTTTATGATAAATATTGTGTAGGTGTAGTTATAGCTAGTGAAAATTACCCTTATAAAAGTTCAAAACCTTCTGAAATTATTATAGATGATATAGTAGATAGTGATATAAGAAATAATACCCATATCTCCTATGCGGGAGTTTCAAAGATAGATGACAAGCTTTTTGCAACAGGCGGGAGAGTACTTTTATGTATAGGATTGGGTGAGGATATAAAAGAGGCAAGAGATAGAGCTTATGGACTTTGTGGACAGGTGCATTTTGCCGGAAAACAGTTCAGAAAAGATATAGCTTATCAGGCATTAAGGGTATAAATTGGTCGAGGAGATACTTAAAAAACTTCAAAGAGAAAGACTTACTCTCGCATCTATCAATAGAAGAGCTATCGCTTTTTTTCTTGATGAATTGATCGTATCTATACTTTTTTATATTATATATGCAGATAGCTTTGCAAAGGCAGGGTCTCTTGAGACGGTTATCGCACTAACTAATATGCTTTTTTTTCAGGTTGTTTTGCTAAAGATCATATATCATACTTTTTTCGTATGGATGTATGGAGCGACAGTAGGAAAGATACTATTGAAGATAAAAGTAATATCTATTGACGAGTTTGACAATCCAAACTTGATGAGTGCGTTTATCCGTGCTGTTGTTAGGATCATAAGTGAATTTTTATTTTATCTTGGATTTTTATGGGCTTTTTTTGATAAAGCCAGACAAGCTTGGCATGATAAAGCTGCAAAGACTGTGGTTATAAATGTTTAAAATTTTACTTCTTTTTCTATCATTTTGTCTATTTTTGTTTGGAAATGTTGACAATATAAAAATACTTGCAAAAAATATCAAGGGTAAAGGTGATACTTTAGTTGCATCGGGTGATGTTGTCATATATTCAGATAGATATGTTATCACTTCAGATAAAGCTAGATATAATAAAAAGACAAAAATAGTTAAACTTTACGGTAATATTAATGTTATAAAAGATTCAAAAATGTTTGCAAAAAGCAAATATGCAACAATTAATCTTAGTGATGATTCTTCATATTTTGATCCTCTTTTTTTGGATGATTCAGATACAAGAATTTGGATAAAATGTGATAAAGCAAATGCTCAAGGTGATGTTTATTATACAAAAAAAGCTATAGTCTCAAGTTGTAATGTTTATGATCCTGACTGGAAGATAACATATACAAGCGGTGATTATAGCAACAATACAAAATTTGTAACTCTTTATAATGCTCTTTTTTATATAAAAGATATACCGGTATTTTATACTCCATATTTTAGATTTTCTACTGATAAAACTAGGAGAAGCGGTCTTTTGAGACCGAGATTTGGATATAGTTCTGATGAAGGAATATATTATAGACAGCCTATATATTTTGCTCCATACAAGAGTTGGGACTTTGAAATAGATCCGCAAATTCGTATAAAAAGAGGAGAGGGTGCTTATGCAACTTTGAGATTTGCCGATTCTGCATACTCTACCGGCAATATAACGTTTGGAAAATTTAAAGAGAGTGGAGACTATGCTAAAAAGTATCAGCTCAAAAATGATACACATTACGGATATGAGATAAATTATAATAGAAGTAAACTTTTTAGCGGATTTTTTGGAAATGATGCACAAGATGGTCTTTTGATAGATTATAAATATTTAAATGATGTGGATTATCTAAACTTACAAAAAGAAAAAAGCTATATAAATTCTAGTCTTATTACATCAAAAATAAACTATTTTTTAAGAAAAGAACAAGATTATGCAGGGCTTTATTTTAAGTATTTTAAAGATACAAGTAAAGTTTCCAATGATGATACTCTTCAAACATTGCCCAAGTTTCAATATCATAGATTTACAGAGCCGATACTATTTAAAAATTTACTTTATTCTATAGATTATAAATTTAATAATTATTATAGAAAAAAAGGTATAAATGCTAGGCAAAATGAGATACTTTTTCCTATAACATTTACTTTTCCATTGCTTAATGATTATCTTAACTTTTCAGTTTCTGAAAATGTTTATATGACATATATTAGCTATGACAATGACTTTATTTCTAGAGATAGCGGTCAATTCATAAGTAATTATCATAAATTTTTATTAAGTAGTGACTTAACAAAAAAATATAGTGATTTTATTCATACTATAGGTTTAAGCATAGATTATATAGTACCGAGCTATGATAATAAAAAAGGGTATTTTGCAAATTTTATTACTCTAAATAAAGAGAAAAAAAGTATTAATTTTCAACTTGAAGAGTTTTTTTATAAAGCAAACGGCGATCTTTTTTTAACTCACAGACTTTCTCAATCGTATCTTTTTGATGAATATGATAATAAATATGGTAATTTGTTAAATGAATTGATATATAAATTTTCTGACAAATTGAGTTTGACCAACAATTTGACATATTCTCATAAAAATAAAGAGATCTCTGAATTTCAAACAGGGGTAACATATAAAGATTCTTTGTATAAGTTATCTCTGCTTGATACCTATAAACATGGTCATGATGTCGGAAATTCTCACTTGATAACGGCAGATATATCTACAACATATTTTAGTAAATATAATTATTTTGCCAATATTGACTATGATATAAAAAATAGCTATACGCAAAATTGGGGATTTGGTATAATTATGAAGAAGAAGTGTTGGGATTATCGCATAAGTTATAAAGAACATACCACACCTATACTTACAAGTAGCGGTTCTAACTCTTATAGAAGAAGAGGGATTTATTTGACAGTCAATTTTACCCCTATCGGAGGTATTAGCTATAAATTTGAAAAAGATACAGGTCAGGAATGATGATGGATAATAAAAAAATATCTAAAGTACAATCAATTCAAAATGCTTTAAAAATTTTGGATTTGCCACAGTTTGTCTCTTTTAAAGAAATAAAGGTAAAATATCATCAATTATCAAAAAAATATCATCCTGATATTTGTGAGGATAAAAATAAAATGGTTGAAATAAATAGTGCTTATGAAATGTTGAAGAGTTATATTGAAGACTTTAAATACTCTTTTGATGATGATGAGATATATAAACAATATCCAGAAAATTATCATGCGGATAGATTTAGGTTTTGATATGAAATTTTTAGAAAAATTTTCTGATAATTTTGGCTAGCTACTTAATTTGTAGAAAATAATGGAAAAAATAGAAAATATAAAGGAGAAAAAACAGTGAGATGTCATGTAGAAGTAGAAGTAAACAATAAAAAAGAGGAATTTGAGATAGGCTATGTTGCGAAACAAGCTAGCGGTTCAGTTATGATGAAAATAGGCGGTACTGTGATGATAGCCGCGGTTGCTAGAGATGATAAACCGGTAGAAGGAGATTTTACGCCTTTAACGGTTCAATATATAGAAAAGTCTTATGCTGTAGGAAAAATACCCGGAGGTTATATAAAAAGAGAGACAAAACCGGGTGATTTTGAAACATTAACTTCAAGAGTAGTTGATAGAAGTTTAAGACCGCTTTTTCCAAAAGGATATGCTTATCCTACTCAGATAACTATACTAGTAGTTAGTAGTGACGGTGAAACAGATTTGCAAACTATGGCTTTAAATGCAGCTTCAGTAGCTCTTTATCTTTCAGATATCCCTGTTAATAAGCTAGTTTACGGTGCAAGAGTAGGTAAAATTGATGGAGAAGTTGTACTCAATCCAAAAACATCTCAAATGGAAAACAGTTCTTTGGATTTGTATGTTAGCGGTTCTAAAGATGAACTGCTTATGATAGAAATGAGAGCAATTCCTACCCTAAAAACTGATATAGCACCGGTTGCCGCGATAGATCCGATGGTAGATCCAACTTTGGCTGAAGAGATGATAACAGAGCAACTCTCAAATGAACTTAGTAATGATGAAACCATGGAAGTTATCGAAGTAGCATCAAAAGCTATAAAAGAAGCTACAGAAGCTTATGAGAAAGCTTTTATAGAACTTAAAAAAGAAGATGCTGTTCTAACACTTAAAGATGAAAAAATTGATGAGTCAATATATGCATATATAGAAGAATTTTATAAAGATGAAGTTTATAATGCACTTTCTAATATGGCAAAAAGTGAAAGAGCGGGAGAACTTGAAAAAATTGTAGAAAATATTATGAGTGATGAAGTTGCACAAAAAGAGGAGTGGGATAGAGAAGTTGTTTCAAAAGTTCTATCTGCTTTCAAAAGGGAAGTTGTTAGAAAAATGATAGTAAATGATCATAAAAGAGCTGACGGAAGAGACTTGAAAGAAGTTAGACCTATAAGTATAGAGACCAATATCCTTCCTAGGGTTCATGGAAGTTGTCTTTTTACTAGAGGTCAAACACAAGCTCTTGTAACAGTTACCATTGGAAGTGATCAAGATGCTCAAATGTTTGATCTTTTGACAAGTGATGGGCCAAATTATGATAAATTTATGGTCAATTATAATTTTCCGGGATTTTCAGTAGGAGAACCGTCTCCTATGAGAGCACCGGGACGAAGAGAGCTAGGACACGGCAATCTTGCAAAAAGAGCTTTAGCACCTCTAAATGATATGTCATATCCTCAAGTTATAAGAGTAGTATCTGAGATACTAGAATCAAACGGATCATCATCTATGGCAACAGTTTGTGGCGGTTCTTTGGCACTAAGAGCTGCCGGAATTCCTACTAAAAAGCTAGTAGCCGGCATTGCTATGGGTCTTATATTTGAAGATGATAAATACGCAATATTAACTGATATAATGGGACTTGAAGATCATGACGGTGATATGGACTTTAAAGTAGCCGGAACCAAAGACGGTATTACAGCACTTCAAATGGATATAAAGCTTGGAGGTATTGAATCTCATATACTAAAAGAAGCACTAGAGCAGGCAAAAGAGGGAAGAGATCATATTTTGAGCATTATGGAAGAAGCTGATAAAAAGATAGTAGTAAATGAAGAGCTTTTGCCAACTACTGAAATATTTGGCGTACATCCGTCAAAGATAGTAGATATTATCGGTAAAGCCGGTTCAACCATCAGAGAAATTATAGAAAAATTTAATGTTTCTATAGACTTAGATAGAGAAAAAGGCAAAGTTAAAGTCGGAGGAGCAGATAAGGCAAAAGTTAAAGCCGCATGTGATCATATAAAAGAGATAACAAGCAGAAGCGGTGGGGGAAGAGATCATAGAAGAGAAAGAAAAACTATAGAATTTAAAAAGGGTGAAGAGTTTCACGGAAAAGTTAAAAAGATAGTTGAATTTGGTGCATTTGTTGAGCTAAAAGATGGAGTTGACGGACTTTTGCATATATCTAAAGTAGCAAAAGATAAACATACAAAGATGCAAGATGTATTGCACGAAGGTGATATGATAGATGTTGTTGTGCTATCTCAAAAAGGTCATAAGGTAGAGTTAGATCTTAAAAAATAAGTCAAATTTAACAAAAAAAAGGATACAATACGCCCGAACAAAGTGATAAGTAGGGATACGCAAGCCGAACGGACTTTGTAAAATATAAGGAGTTTTTATGAAAAAAGTATTATTACTTTTATTGGCTATAGCCGGTGTTGCATTTGCCGGTGAGGATGGAGTTAAAGTTTTGAAAGTTGCCCAAAATGCTTCAGGTTTGGCATCTTATTCTGTAATCGCCGCAGGTATCGGTTTGGGTCTTGCAGCTCTTGGTGGTGCTATAGGTATGGGTAATACCGCAGCAGCTACAATAGCTGGAACAGCAAGAAATCCGGGTCTTGGCGGTAAGTTGATGACAACAATGTTTATCGCTCTAGCGATGATCGAAGCACAAGTTATCTATGCACTTGTTATCGCATTGATAGCACTATATGCAAACCCTTTCTTAAGCTAAATATAAAAATAGTAACTTAGAGTTTTTGAGTGAAGATAGGATTTGTATCCTCATCTTGCTCTTAGCTCTAAGCTTCAAACTTTCCAGAATGCGACCGTGGTGGAATTGGTAGACACGCTATCTTGAGGGGGTAGTGAGCCTAGCTCGTGCGAGTTCAAGTCTCGCCGGTCGCACCATCAGCATAAGGATTATTATGAAAATCAGTGATGAATTACTTCAAAGAAGCTCCAACAAGTGTGAAATATGCGGTAGTGATCAAGATCTTGATATCTATAAAGTTGAACCAAAAGATCAATATATTGTAGTTTGTAATAATTGTAAATCGCAGCTTGAAAATCCAAATACATTAGATCCAAATCATTTTAGATGTCTTAATGAAACTATGTGGAGTGAAGTACCTGCTGTACAAGTTGTAGCTTATAGGCTTCTTTTTCAAATGCAGGGTGAGGATTGGACAAGAGAACTACTTGATATGTTTTATTTTGATGATGACACAAAAAAGTGGGCTGAAGCTACTTTGCAACAAGAAAATGATGATATAACTCATACAAAAGATTCTAATGGGGCTATTTTAAATAAAGGCGATAGTGTAACTATCATAAAAGATTTGGAAGTAAAAGGAGCCGGTTTTACCGCTAAAAGAGGAACTGTAGTAAAAAATATAGCCCTAACAGATAACCCCGAACAAATAGAGGGGAGAGTAAATGGAACTCGCATAGTTTTACTCTCTAAATTTTTAAAGAAAGTCTAATGATAAAAAAGTGCCTATTTCCTGCTGCAGGATATGGAACTAGATTTTTGCCTGCTACCAAAGCTATGCCCAAAGAGATGCTTCCTATTTTAACAAAACCTCTTATCCAATATGGTGTAGAAGAAGCAAAAGAAGCTGGATGCAATATCATGGCTATAGTCACAGGAAGAGGAAAAAGAGCCATAGAAGACCATTTTGATATAAGTTATGAGCTTGAGTATCAAATAAAAGGTAGCCAAAAAGAGGAACTTTTACACCAAATAAGAGAACTTATAGATAATTGCACATTTACATATACTAGACAAAAAGAGATGAAGGGTTTAGGCGATGCAATTTTGAAAGGAAAAGCATTACTTGGAGAAGATTCCCCGTTTGCCGTAATACTCGCAGATGATTTGTGTATCAATCCAAAAGGTAGTAATGTTTTAAAACAGATGGTACAAGTTTATAAAAAATATAAGTGCTCTATCATTGCCATCATGGAAGTTGATAAAAACAGTACAGACAAATACGGTATAATTTCCGGTAAAGAAATCGAAAAAAATATCTATAAAGTTGCCAATATGGTTGAAAAACCAGAAGTTTCAAAAGCTCCATCAAATCTTGCTATCATAGGAAGATATATACTTACTCCAGATATTTTTGATATCATAAAAGATACAAAGCCGGGTAAAAACGGTGAAGTTCAGATAACAGATGCACTTTTAACTCAAGCAAAAGAGGGTAAAGTTATTGCTTATAAATTTGACGGCTTGAGATTTGACTGTGGTAATGTGAACGGTTTTGTAGAAGCAACAAATTATTTTTATAAATACAATAAAACAGTATAATAAATGGTACCTGGGGCCGGACTCGAACCGGCACGGTATCGCTACCATCAGATTTTGAGTCTGACGTGTCTACCAGTTTCACCACCCAGGCATATTAAATCAGGATGAAATATTAGGATTTTATTGCTTAAAAGCTTGTTAAAAAATAAGCTTTTAAGCAATTTTTGAAAGTTTACTTTGCTACTGCTTCTTTAAGTTTTTTACCCACTTTAAATTTAACAGCAGTTGTTGCAGGAACATCTACAACTTTGTTTGTTCCGGGTACTCTTGCTTTTCTTGCTGCTCTTGGAGCAGTTGAAAAAGTACCAAAACCTATAAAACTTACACTCTTACCACTAGATAATGCTTCTGTAATGGTTTGAAGAACAGCATCCAATGCTGCATTTGTATCTTTTTTTGACAATCCAGCCTTCTCGGCAACTACTTGAATAAATTCAGCTTTTTTCATTAGCAATCCTTTAAAAAATTATGTTTCCCTAAATTGTACAGTTTTTTTTCAAAAAAGACAATAATATTTTCAAAAAAATTAAAAAAAATTTGAAAAAAACCGATATTTTTGCATATCAGTAGCCAAAAATAGTGGTTTTAGTATAAAATTTTTAAAAATTGAGTATGAAATTACGGAATTAAAATTGCTTATTTGTAGTGTGGTTACATAGTAAAGGATCAACATGAGGATAACCAATCAACTTTTATATAGTAATTTTAGTAGAGATTATAAAAGAGATAGTTTATTGTTAAATAAATTAACAACGCAAATATCATCCGGCCATAAGATACAAAATAGTTTTGATAATAGTTCCATTTATATAGATTCTTCAAGACTAGAATACGAAAAAACATCTTTAAGCCAAATAAAAAAGAGTTCTAAAAGTGCTCAAGAGTTTGCAAACAATAGTGATACGGTTTTAAATGAATTTAATGATAGATTGGTTCAATTTAAAACAAAACTTATACAAGCCGCAAATGCTTCACATGATGAAACAAGTTTAAATGCTATAGCCGATGATCTTCAAGCAATAAAAGAAAATCTTAAAAATTTGGCAAATAGTTCAATAAACGGTAAATTTCTTTTTTCAGGCACAGCTTTTTCTATAAAACCTATAGATAGTGAAGGAAATTATCATGGAAATGCAAATGAAGTAAAAGCAACAACAGGAGCTGATGTATCTTTGGAGTATAATATAGATGGAAAATCGCTATTTTTAGGAAATGATAGCGATTATAAAAAGATACTATCAACTAATGTGAAAATGTATAGCGATAAAGATAATAAAACTATATTAAAAGATAATGATACTGTAAAATCACTCGTTGAAAATAATGGTGATAATACCGGTGATATCGGCTCTCAGGGGAAAGCTTATTTTTATCTACAAGGTAAAAATAGTGATGGTACTTCATTTAAAAATAAAATAAATATTAGCGTAAATGATACAATAAGCACTTTGCTAGATAGAATTAAAAATAGTTTTTCTCCAAATAATAGTGTAAAAGTAGCATTAAATAATTATGGTCAAATAGAGATAACTGACAAAAATAATGGACAAAAATCTTTGGATTTTAGTATGGTAGGTGCTGTTGATAAAGATGGAGGCAATGATGCTGATGTATCTGATATAGATGATTTGACAGCGGGTACTAATGTCAATATAATATCATTTGTAAAAAGTGGATATACCAATAATGATGATGCGGCAAATGAAGAAGTTTCATTTGATAGAAATTATTTTTCTCTAAACGATAATAAATTGATAGGAAATGTTTCTCAAATAGATAAATATACAAATACTTATGCTACAGATAAAACAAAACTAGTAGATACAGCAGGAATCTCCTCACTTGATAATAAAACTTTATCATTGAAATTTACAGATATAAATAATAATACTAAATCTGCAAAAATTACCCTTAGTAATTCCGGTTCAACTTTTAGTATAAACGGTAATACTTACAATATATATGACGCCAAAGGAAATGTTACAAATGCTGATGATATGACTTTTCAACAGTTAAATGATGTTGTTGGAATGATAATGTCAGACAAATTACCTTTAACCAATGATAAAACAGGATATAATAATGCGGTGACTAATGCAAAAAATTATGTTAATGTATCACTTGATTATCGTGGAAGAATGAATATAAAAGATAAAACCAATGATTCATCACAAATAAAGTTTTCTATGTATGATCAAGATAATGATAAATTTAATTCAACAACCGGCAATACTCTCTCTTTTATGTCAAATAATGCTATATCGGTTGACGAACCAAGTGTAGATATGTTTAAAGATATTGACAAAATGATAGAAGCTGTTAGAGAAGGAAAGTTTTCTGCGGACGGTTCTTTTGGTGATAAAAGAAATCCGGGGATAGAAAATGCTATAAGAAGAATAGATCATATAAGAGACCATATAGCAAAAATGCATACAAAGATAGGTTCTTTATCAAATGCACTTAATGGAGCTTACCAAAGAAGTGATATGCTTCAAGTGCAAGTTACCACTTTGCAATCAGATGTAGCAGATGTTGATCTAGGTGAGACATTGGCAAAATACAATCAAGTAAGCATCAGCTTTAAAGCTCTTTTGTCAACTATATCAAAAGTAAATTCAATCTCTTTATTAAATTATTTATGATATAATATAATTACATATATACAAAGGATATAAAATATTAAGAGAGATTTTATTTATACTTTTTTTAGGTGTGGCGGTTTTTTGTGGACTTTCTACTACACTTCTTGATGCTTCAGTAGTTGGAAAAATAGGACATATTTTTGGAATGTACAATAGAGAGTATTTTGGTTATATCTCTTTTGTTTATCCTTTTTTACTTATTATTCCTGCTTTTTTATTTTATAAATATCCTAAGTTTGACAATAGAAAAGCTGAGATAATTCTTTCGATTGTTCTTCTGTTTTTTGTATTTATTATGTTTCAAAGTGCTGTTATAGACGGTAAATTTAGTGGTTATATAGGACATGGCATAGATAGTGCTATCTCAAAGTTTATAGGAGTAGGCGGTCTTTGGATATTTATAATTATGTGTTTTACTTTGAGTATTATCATACTTTTTAATATATCTTTTGAAGAGATTTTAGCTCTATTTTCTTTATCTTCTTTTGGTTTTGAGATAAAAAAAGAGCATAAAAAGGCTAAACAAAGAAAAAGAAATATACCAAATACAAAACATATACAAAAACCAAAAGAGGATGTTGATGCAACCTTGGAGCAAGAAAAAACTAAAGAAGTAAATAAAGATAAACAAAAAGAGAATATTCAAGAAAAAAGTAGCGAAGATTCATCGGTAGAGATACTAAATGAAGTAGCTGAAAATAAAAAGCTTCTTCAGATGATAGATATAGGAGATGGTGAAAAACCAAAAGATTTTAAACTTCCACCGACCTCTTTTTTGGAAGCCCCTCCTAAAAGATCAACACATGTAAATGAAAGTGAAATAGATAAAAAGATAAGAGATCTACTAAGTAAACTTGCTAAATTTAAGATAGAGGGTGATGTTGTCAGGACTTATACTGGACCTGTTGTAACAACTTTTGAATTTAAACCCGCTCCTCATATCAAAGTTTCAAAAATACTAACTTTGCAAGATGACTTAGCAATGGCGCTAAAAGCTAAAACTATACGGATACAAGCTCCGATACCCGGCAAGGATGTAGTTGGAATTGAGATACCAAATAAACACATAGAAACCATTTATCTAAGAGATATACTTGAAGATAAAATTTTTCAAAAGTCAACTTCACCGCTTACTATCGCTCTTGGAAAAGATATAGTAGGCAATCCATTCTTAACAGATCTTAAAAAATTACCTCACCTTTTGATAGCGGGAACTACCGGAAGCGGTAAAAGTGTGGGGATAAATGCCATGATACTTTCACTTTTATATAAAAATTCTCCAGATACCTTAAAACTTATCATGATAGATCCGAAAATGCTTGAATTTTCTATGTATAATGATATACCCCATTTGATGACACCTGTTATTATAGAGCCTAAAAAAGCCATCATAGCTTTAGCAAATACTGTAGCTGAGATGGAGAGGCGATATAAGATCATGAGCCATACAAAAACTAAAAATATAGAGGGTTATAACGAAAAGGCTAAAAAAGAGGGTTTAGAGAAGTTTCCTTATCTTGTGGTTATCATAGATGAATTGGCTGATCTTATGATGACAAGCGGTAAAGAGGTAGAGTTTTATATAGCAAGACTCGCACAAATGGCAAGGGCTAGCGGTATCCATCTCATCGTTGCTACTCAAAGACCTTCTGTTGATGTTGTAACAGGGCTTATCAAAGCCAATCTTCCCTCAAGGATAAGTTTTAAAGTCGGTCAAAAGATAGATAGCAAGATCATTCTTGATGCTATGGGTGCAGAGTCACTTTTGGGTCGCGGTGATATGCTTTTTACACCACCGGGTACCGCGGGACTTATAAGGCTTCACGCACCTTTTACAAAAGAGGAAAATATAGAAAAAGTTGTAGAATTTTTAAAATCCCAAAGAGAAGTGCAGTATGATGAGAGATTTTTAAAAGAGTCAAATGAAACCGCTTCATCAAGTAGCGGTGAAGCAAATGATGATCTTGATGAGCTTTTTGAAGATGCAAAAAAGATAGTTTTAAATGAAAGAAAAAGTTCTATAAGTTATATACAAAGAAGACTTCAAATAGGTTACAATAGAGCTGCAAGGATAGTAGAACAGCTTGAAAATATGGGCATACTTTCATCACCAAACTCTAAAGGACAACGGGAAATTTTGTAACATTTTAGTGATACATTATGTCTGATTTGTTTAGAAAAGTAACATAATCGTTAAAAACTCAAAATAAACCAAATAAATATCTTTTTATTATTAAGATTGTGGTAGAATAATGCCAATATTTTGGAATATAACAAGGAGTTTTTATGAGTATTATAGAGGAGTATAAAGCTCACACAAAAGAGAGAGCCAAGCTAGGTGTACCGCCGCTTCCTTTGAGTGCAAAACAGACTGCTGAAGTTGTGGAATTGCTTAAATTAGATCCAATACCTGAAGAAAAGTATGTTTTAGACTTGCTCAAAAATCATGTAAGTCCGGGAGTTGATGATGCTGCGTATGTAAAAGCAGCATTTTTAAATGCTATCATAGTCGGTGATGCCCACTCAAAAGTTATAGATAAAGTGGATGCTGTAAAACTTCTTGGAATGATGCTAGGAGGTTATAATGTATCTCCTTTAGTTGAGGCATTAAAGCATGAAGATGTTGCTGTTGCACAAGAAGCTTGTGACCAGCTTAAAAATACACTTTTGGTTTATGACTCTTTTAATGATGTAAAAGATTTGATGGATGAGGGTAATACTTATGCAAAAGAGCTTGTAGAGTCTTGGGCAAATGCCGAGTGGTTCAAAAGTAGAAAAAAATTGCCTGAAGAGTTAAAAGTAACGGTTTTTAGAGTTCCGGGCGAGACAAATACTGATGATCTAAGTCCTGCTAGTGAAGCTTTTACAAGAAGTGATATTCCTCTTCATGCAAATTCAATGCTAACAGCCAAGATGGATGATCCGATAGGCACTATAAAAGAGTTGAAGAAAAAAGGTAACCCCATAGCATTTGTAGGTGATGTTGTAGGAACAGGAAGCTCAAGAAAATCAGCTATCAATTCTGTCCAATGGCATATAGGTGAAGAGATCCCGGGGGTGCCAAATAAAAAAACAGGCGGAGTTATCATAGGCAATATCATAGCACCGATTTTCTTTAATACCGC
>JALVWI010000030.1 GCA_027038335.1 Campylobacterales bacterium
TCTGTTTTAGGCAAAACCAAACCTGACAAATCAAGCCCGTCATTTGCAAACTGATAAATAAGCTTTTTTTCCAAAATCAAAGTTGCAAAATATGATGCATTTGCTCTATCGCTTTTAGTCATCTTTAGCTTTGAGACAATGATACCAAGTATATTTATATCATCCTCTTTTGCACAAGCATCACCCACAATAGATAAAAATGAGTTATCAAGTTTGCTAAATATATCTTTTGCATATTGACATGTTTTTTTATAATTTTTTATTTTATAATAATTTAAAAGTTTATCATAATTTACTTCCGAAGCAAATACCAAACTAATAGAAAATAGCAACAACAATATTTTCATTTTTTTGCTTTCATATATTTTTGCAAAAGTTTATCAGCTTTTTTAGAATAAAAAATATTTAAAAAAGTTTTTAAAGATTCTATTGCATCCTCTTTTTTTCCGAGTGCATATTTTGCCTTTGCATAAATGATCCAAGAACTTTCTTTTGTAGAGTTAAGCTTATTGGCATTTTTTGCCCAATAAAGTGCTTTGTTAAAATCTCCTTTTTTGAGAAAATATTTAGCAAGTTTTAAAGCAGATGTATAATCTTTCTTAATGCTATAATTTTTTAGCAATACTGTTTTTGCATCAGCAGTTGTGGTAGTAATTTGCAAAACAGAATTTTTAGGTTTTTTTATGTTGTTCTTTTTTATTATCGGTTGGTCTGTTTTTATTTTGGAAGTAACCATGGTTTTAGGTTTATGAACATCTGTTTTTATAGTTTTTTCTTCAATCTTAGGTATCTTTATGATAGGCTGTAATTTTAAAGTGGAACTTTTTGGAGAAATACTTTTTTTAAATATCTTTTTATTTATAATTTTTACAGGATGTTCTTTTTTAATAGATATCTTTTTATGAGAAAAAGAGTGCTTGGAAATTATAAATAAATAATATCCTGCAAAAGCAATAGATAAAAAAATAATTATCAAAACAACTATGAAAATTTTTCTTTTTCTAATTTTTTGACATCTATTTTGCAACTCTTCAAATCTACTACTTATCATCTATCAATCCTATATCTAAAGCACTCATACAAAGAAGACATTTATTGACTTTTTGATGCTTTGTAAGTCCGGTTTTTTTAGCATAAGAAAGAAGTTCAAAAAGAGTATAAAGATATTTTTTAATCATTCTAAAATTTCCATCAGTATATTTTGCTATAAGTTTTATATGTGAATTTTTAAAGATTTGTGATATGTCGCCGTATCCATTTAAAAGTAAAGTACTATCTATATATCTTTTTATTTCATCAATTTTAAGTGACTGTAGATAAACTACAACTTTTGTTCTTGATTTAAAATGTTTTTTTTCAAGTATAACCGATCCCTCTTCTTTGTGCATAGAAAGAACAAATTGAAAAACTTTCGTATCACTAAGTATCCTTATAAGCTCAAATTGCTCTTCGTTTAGAAGCTGTGCTTCATCTAAAAAAATAGTATGATTGGTGTCTTTATACTCTTTTACTATCTCTTCTTTTAAAGTATTAAAATTTATAGAAGGATCAAAAGACTTTCCTTTGGCATTATAAAGCATCTTTAAAAGATCTCTCTTATCAAAAAATGGATGATCTATAAAAATAGTCAAATGCTCCTTTTTTATTTGTTCATTTGTTAGTCTTAAAATATAACTTTTCCCCTCTCCGGGGTCTGCTATGACAAATATCAAAGGAGCATTTTTTTCTTTTATAGCTTCAAGAATTTTATTTTTACCTAGTTCGGCACTTACACTATCAAAATATTGTCTAGTATCTATAACATCTTTAAAAAGCTCCTTTGCTCCCTCAAAATCCCGCATTATTTAAGCTCATCCCTAAATCTTTTATCTTGTTCATACTTTTTAAGAGTCGGAGTTGTACTGTTGCTTACAATATGAGGCACTATAACGATGATAAGTTCACTTTCTTGTATATTTTTAGCACTACTTTTAAAAGCATTTCCTATGATAGGAATACTTGAAAGCAAAGGCACACTTGTATCTTTTACTCCATCTTTTTTACTTATAAGTCCTCCTATAAGAATCTTACTGTTATCTCTTACCATAACCAAAGAGGATAATTGTTTTATCTTTATATCGGGAGCCAAAAACGGCACTCCGTTTGCATCTACATGTTTATCTGCTATATCACTAACAATCGGATTGATTTTTAAAATTATATAATTATTTTTTGTAACCTGAGGAGTTATATCCAAAGTTACTCCTACAAAAGTAGAATCTGTTTGATAATTGGGTGTAGTTGTAGTTCCTCCGCTTGAAGTAGTAGTAGTGCTACCGCTATCATATCTATAATTTATTTCAGTTCCTACATTGATAACTGCCGGCTGATTGTTTAATGTCATGATTTTAGGATTTGATACCACCTTAACATCGCCCTGAGTTTTAAGAAAATTCATAAGTCCGCTCATTGTAAAGTTATACCCTATAAGATAATTGGGTTTTTTGAAAGTATTTGTCAAAATACCGTTTGACCTTGAACGAAGTGCATCAGAACTTCCATTTAAACCAAGCTGAAACCGACTCCAATCAATGCCGGTAGTTCTATTTTTACTAAATTGTACCTCTATGATCTTAGCTTCTATTAGAATCTGCTTATGCATTCTTTGACTGATAATTTTAATATATTTTTCTACCGCATTTAACTGTTTTAATGTTCCTGTTACCGTAATGATACCTGCGTCTTGGTTAACAAGGGCAGACATAGGGGTTTCATTTGGCTCACTTTCTCTTTTAAGTATTGAGTTTATTTCACTTTGAATTTTACTCCAAAATTTAAACTCAGAAGTAAAATCCATCGTAGTAGAATCACTTCCACTATCACTATTGCCGCTACCTGTTTTTATAACTTTATTGGTAGTACTTTTTCTAGTGGTAAAGCTAACATAGTCTATATAGAAAGACTTGGTTTTAAGATATGAAATTTTTAAAATATTATTTTGTAGGGTATAAAAAAGATCATTATCATTTAAAAGAAGATGCAATAACTCTTCAAGTGTATAATTTTTGATATTTAAGTTTGAAACAGCTTTGGATATTTTTTTCTTTGCCTGTTTATCCCCATAAATAATACTTATAGAACAACTATCAGCAATATTATCAAGTATATTTCCGATAGTTATATGAGCTTTTGTATCATCTGAAACATTAAAGGAAAAAAGTTTATTTTCACAAGTTGCCTGAGATAGAGTCATAATCATACTTAGCAACAAAACCAATCTATAGACTATTTTCATTTGCGCTTCTCCACAATATTTAAAATTTTTCTTTTTTGTCTGATCTTTAAAATCACTTTTTTCTTCCTTTTTTGCAAAATAACTTTATCGCTGTAGATTTTTACTATTTTAAAACCGTATATTTTTTCGCCTTTTTTATACCATTGATTGTTTATGAAAGCTTTATGATTTAGTACTGTTAAAAGTACAAATCTAACTTTTATCGGCTTTATTGTACCGTTTGATATTTTCTTTTTTAAAGATATAATTTTTGCGGCTTTAAAAAAAGGATCATAAGTAACATTTATATCCTTAAACTCATACTTTTTTCTATTTTTGAGTATCTCTATCTTGCTTTGTAAAGATTTAAGAGGGAAAGCTGACAAACCGATACAAAACAGTAAAATATAAACTATATATCTCATATCCCTATCCCGTATGTATCAAATATCATCAAAGCCTTAATCTTTCCTTCTTGACCATCAAATTTGATAGTATCAAACCGTAAAAGCACAGGTAAACTCTCTATATAATTTATATATCTTACCATATTTACAAAACTTCCTATTGCTTCAATACTGATATTTTTTTTCTTCTTGATAAGTGAAAAACTTTGTGTCGGCTTATTAATATTATTATTTTTAACATATTTTATCTCTATTTTATAAGTAACAGATTTTTTAAGTATTTTGTTAAGAGTATTTACCCACTCTTTCTCATCAAAAAATGCAAATTTTAAAGAGTAAAGTTCTGACATAACAAGGGTAGTTTGATCTTTTAGTTTTCTAAAATCCTCTTTTTTTTGAAGTAAAATCTTTCGATTGTTTGCTAAAGCTCTTTTTAGCCTAAAAGTAGAACTTCTTTGTATATTTTTTTGCAAAGTAGAAACTTCATCTTTTAGTAAATCATTTTTAGATATCATATCCGGAACAAGGTTGTACATCAAAGACAAACCACTAAACAATACTATAACATAAAGCATAATTAGTTGACTTTTTGATGTTTTGTTTAGATATGAATCAAATTTATCAAATATATCATTCATTTTTCTATCTCGATCTTACTGATATAGTAATTGTCATCCAATTTTATCTCTTTTGTTGAAACTTCAACAAATCCTTTTTCTATCAAATCTTTCATAAATTTTGCGATAGCATTTCTTTTATTGTATTTAGCAATTATATTCAAAACAATGCTTTTATCGCCTTTTTGTTCAAAATTATCTAAAGACAAATCATATTTTTTAAGATATTTATCAAGTAAAAGTATGGTTTTGTAACTCTTTTTTTCTGTTGATGTCAATTTGACAAGCTCATCAATACTTTTATCAAGATTTGAAAGTTTTACTTTTTGGTCATTTATAGCTTTATTTATACTTTTTATTGCCAATTT
>JALVWI010000031.1 GCA_027038335.1 Campylobacterales bacterium
ATGGAGAATGGCTCTTAGTTGGCCATCAAACTTAACACCTCTTTCTTCGCCTCCTATGGAAGTTGCAAAGCTTATGAAAGAGATGAGTAAAGGAAAATTTATCATCAAGGTAGAGGGTGCTGAAAAAACAAAAGCTGCTCTTGGTGTACTTGATATGGTAAAAAGCGGTTCATATCAAATGGGTCACAGCGGTTCATACTACTGGATAGGAAAAGATCCAAATACTGTATGGTTTACCACAGTTCCTTGGGGTATGACAACTGCTGAACAATATGCTTGGTTTTACTACGGTAACGGTATGAAATATATGAAAAAAGTATATGACAAGTTTGGTGTATATAGTTTTCCCGGAGGAAATACCGGCGTTCAAATGGGCGGATGGTTTAGAAAAGAGATCAAAAGTGTCAATGACTTAAAAGGTCTCAAGATGAGAATCCCCGGATTTGCCGGAAAGGTTATGGCAAAATTGGGTGTAAGTGTTGTAAATATTCCCGGCGGTGAACTTTATACATCTTTGGACAGAGGTACTATAGATGCACTTGAATGGGTTGGACCTGCCATGGATATAAAAATGGGCTTTTATAAAGTTGCACCATATTACTATACCGGATGGCATGAGCCTGCAAGTGAAATGCAATTTTTAGTAAATAAAAAAGCTTTCAATAAACTTCCTAAAAAATATCAAGTTATGCTTACAACAGCTATGAAAGCTGCTGCTGCTGATATGTATATAGAAAATTTTGCAAAAAGTGTAACTGCATGGCAAAAAATGAAAAAAGAGATGCCAAATATCAAAGTAAAAACTTTCCCTGTACCGGTACTAAAAGCTATGAAAAAAGCTACAGATGAAGTTATGAATGAATATGCTGCAAAAAATGCTCTTTTTAAAGAGATATATACTGACTACAAAGCTTATCAGAAAAAAGCAAGAGTTTGGACTATGATGAGTGAATACTACTATCTAAAAGCTTCACAAGAAGTAGAAGGAGTAAAATAAAAGAGTGTAAAGTGTCGGGAGTTTTCCCGATACCGCTCTTTTAAAATATAATTATGCTAATATCACTTGAAAAAAAACTTGATAAATTAATCGACTGGTTAGGAAATATTTTAGTAGTAGTTTTATTACTTATGATACTCAATGTATTTTATGATGTTATCATGAGATATGTTTTTCATAACAGTTCCATAGCTATGCAAGAGATGGAGTGGCATTTTTTTTCCATAGTGATACTTTTTGGAGTTTCATACTCATTGAAAGAAGATGCTCATGTAAGAGTGGATTTTATTTATGATAAGCTTAGTATAAAAACCAGAGCTATGATAAATATCATCGGAACTCTTCTGTTTTTGATACCTTTTACCCTACTTATTATATACGGCTCTTATGCTTTTGTAATGGATAGTTATACTACCAATGAAACTTCTAGCGATCCCGGGGGACTAAAACATCTTTGGATGATAAAAGCAGCAATTCCCGTATCTATGATCATACTTCTTTTAGAAGCATTTCACTATATCATTAAAAACATAAATATATATAGAGGTTTAGAAGAACTTCCAAAAGAAGATCCTCAAGGAGCATTATCGTGATAGGTATATATATGTTTGGTGCAGCACTCCTAATGCTTGTTATCGGTTATCCTGTTGCTTTTACTTTTGGTGCGGTTTCTATGTTTTTTGGAGCATTTGCCGCCTTTTTAAATATAGTACCGGATAATTGGACTTTTTTACATTTTTTTACAGGTTGGAGTTTTGCTGATTTTACTGATGAATTTTTGCAAATGTTTGCAATGATGCCTTTTAGGATATTTTCTATCATGACAAATAAAATCCTTATGGCTGTTCCTCTTTTTATATTTATGGGTATAGTTTTACAAAAATCAGAACTAGCTACTAGACTTCTTGAATCAATGGGAGTACTTTTTGGTAAAGTAAGAGGAGGACTTGCAGTAAGCACAGTTCTTATAGGTGCACTTTTGGCTGCATCTACCGGAGTTGTCGGGGCTAGTGTTGTTGCTATGGGCGTTATTTCACTTCCTATTATGTTAAAACACGGATATTCCAAAAAACTAAGTACCGGTACTATCTGTGCAGCAGGTACATTAGGACAAATTATCCCTCCTTCTATAGTTCTTATTGTTCTTGGAGATGTTTTTCAGCTACCTGTCGGGGATCTCTTTAAATTTGCATTTTTTCCGGGTCTTGTTTTGGTAGCTGCTTATATCATTTACATACTGATAGTAGCTTTTTTAGACAAAGATGTTGCACCTGCTATTGAGCTTGATGATCGCTACACAAAAGCACAAAATATCAAAAAAGCACTTATAGCTATCATACCTCCGTTAGTTCTTATTATTTTGGTTTTAGGATCTATTTTTGCAGGTATTGCAACACCTACCGAATCAGCTTCAGTAGGCTCGATAGGTGCTATGATATTGGCTGCTGTATATAAAAAATTGAGTTTCAAGATGGTACAAGAAGCAAGTCTTGGAACTATCAAGATAACAGCTATGGTTTTTGCTATACTTATAGGTGCTACAGCCTTTTCTATGGTTTTTGTTTATAGTGGTGCAGATGATATAACAGCACAATTTATGACACACTTACCGGGAGCTAAGTGGGGATTTTTGATACTTTCAATGCTTGCTATAATGTTTTTGGGATTTTTTATAGATTTTATCGAAATTTCATATATAGTTGTTCCTATTTTACTTCCTATAGCACATACTATCGGTCTAAATCCTTTATGGTTTGCCATACTTATAGCCCTCAATCTGCAAACTTCTTTCTTGACGCCACCATTTGGTTTCTCTTTATTTTATCTAAAAGGTGTTGCCCCTCCAAGTGTAAAAACAACTGATATTTATAAAGGCGTTATACCATTTATATCATTGCAGATACTTGTTCTTATATCTGTCGTACTTTTCCCGGGATTTTATGGATTTCACGCATAATACTTCTTTACTATCAAGGATTAAAATTTTCCTTGATAGTAAAAAGTTTTGTCTGATAGGTCAAATCTTTTTAAAAAACAAGAAATATTGAAAAATACTATGATTTTATATATAATTCCTCAAAAAAATTAAAAATTAAAAATTAAAAATTAAAGATGAAAGGTGAAAGATGAAAAAAGTTAAGTTATCGGTTCTATTTTTTTGTTTGAGTGTTTTTTTATATGCCGATAGTAAACCGGTTTTAAATATTTATACTTATGATGCGTTTGCGGCTTCTTGGGGACCTGCTCCTAAGATAAAAAAGATTTTTGATAAACTTTATGATTGCAATCTTACTTTTACTCCTGTTGATAGTTCTATCGGAGCTTTGAGGAAGATTCAACTTGAGGGAAAAAATACAAAAGCAGATATACTGCTAGGACTTGATTCAAGTAGTATGCAAATGGCTAAAAAAACAGGGCTTTTTATGCCTTTACAAGTTGATACTTCACATTTAACTTTACCTGTAAAATGGAAAGATGATACATTCTATCCTTTTGATTGGGGATATTTTGCTTTTGTTTATGACAGTAAAAAGCTTAAAAACCCTCCTCACTCTTTTAAAGAATTAACAAATATGCATAAAAATATCCAAATAATTATAGAAGATCCTAGATCATCAACTCCGGGACTTGGCTTACTTTTATGGGTAAAAAGTATATACAAAGATAAAGCCGCACAATATTGGCAAAAACTTTCACCACATATTCTTACCATCACCAAAGGATGGTCAGAAGCTTATGATCTATTTTTAAAGGGCGAAGCTGATATGGTACTATCATACACAACATCTCCGGCTTATCACATCATAGAAGAGAAAAAAACAAACTACAAATATGCTCATTTCAAAGAGGGACACTATATGCAAGTCGAAGTTGCTGCTATCCTAAAAAGTTCACACCATAAAAAATTGGCTAAGAAATTTATCTCTTTTATGCTTAGTAGCAAATTTGCCGATATTATACCTTTGACAAATTGGATGTATCCTGTCACAAAAACTTCAAAGCCATTGCCAAAACCTTTTTTGGATAAACCAAAAAAAGCTCTTTTGATGAATAGTAAAACTGTTTATAAAAATAAAAAAGAGTATATTCAAGAATGGCTTAATGCTATCAAAAAATAGTATATCTTACCTTCCGGGATTGATTTTATCAATCCTGTTGGTACTATTTATATCTTTTTTACTATATAAACTTGCCTTTTTTCAAAATCCAAAAAACATTTTCACAAGTTATTCTCCTTATGTTATACATCTTTTAAAGTTTACCCTCTTCCAAGCCACTATATCAACACTACTCTCTTTATTTTTTGGTATTTTGCTTTCTTGGAGTATGTTTCATTTTAGAACTTTTCCTTTTAGAGATACTCTTGTATCACTTTTTTCTTCAGCATTAGTTTTACCGAGTATTGTTGTTATTCTTGGCATCATATCAGTTTTTGGAAAACATGGATGGTTCAATGAATTATTGTGGACACTCTTTGATAAAAATCCAAGCGGATACATTTATGGACTTGGCGGTATTTTATTTGCACATGTTTACTTTAATGCTTCCTATGCATCAAGGGTTTTTTATGATGCTTTTCACTCTATACCCATACAAAGATATAAAGTTGCCAAAACTCTAGGACTAAGTATCTGGCAAAGATTTTATTATATTGAATTTTCTAACTTAAAACCATTTATCTTTGGACTTTCTTCAACTATATTTCTTTTATGCTTTAGTTCTTTTATCATCATTTTAGTTCTTGGAGGAAGCCCGGCATACAATACTCTTGAAGTTGCCATTTATGAAGCATTAAAGTTTGATTTTGATATTCCTTTGAGCATAAAGTTATCTTTTTTACAGATTTTTACCTCTTTGATAATTTTATTTTTTATATCTCGCGGTTACAGTACAAATGAGATATCTTTAGAACATTATAAAAAAGTCAACTGGATCGAAACAAAAAAAGAGTTGGTTTTACATGGGATTATTATCATAATTTTTTCCTTACTTTTTTTGACACCTCTTATCTCAGTAGTAACAGATGGGCTAAAAGCCGACTTTTCAAAGCTTTTTGAAGAAATAGGTTTTATAAATGCATTTAAAACATCTCTTTATATTGCATTTTTATCAACTTTTTTTACACTATTGTTATCTTTGATACTCTCATTTTCAAAAAGTTCACTTATGCAAAAAAAACAAGTTATATATAATATTTTTGAAAAAATTATTACACTATCTTCTTCGATTTATCTCATAGTTCCATCAATAGTACTTGGTGTGGGATTTTTTTTATTGTCTCGTAATATTTCTTTGTCTTTGCATTTGATAGCTTTGATAGCTTTAATCTTTGCAAACACCCTACTCTCTTTACCCTTTGCATTCAATACTTTATATCCTCAAATTTTTATTATTTCAAAAAAATACAATAAAATTACCAAATCCCTTAATATTAACTTTTTTTCAAGGATTTTTTATATTTATATACCAAATCTAAAAGCACAAATTATTTATATAACAGCTCTTAGTTTTTCTTTTTCTTTAGGAGACCTTAGCATAATAGCACTTTTTGGAGATAAAGATATGGCAACACTTCCTTGGTATTTATATGAAAAGATGGGTTCATACCGCACAAATGATGCAGCGGGTATAGCATTGGTCTTGTTATCGTTAGTTCTTAGCTTATTTATGATAACACTAAAGGTAAGTCATGTTAAAGATAAGTGATTTAGAATTTTTTTATGATAGTGAACAAAAAATATACCGCTACAATCTTGAAGCTTCATCTTCAAAAGTAGTATCCATTATGGGTAAAAGCGGTAGCGGCAAATCAACACTTTTGGATATATTGTCAGGATTTTTAGAGCCTAAAAAAGGTAAAGTTTTATATGATGATACAGATATCTTAACTCTTCCTCCTCAAAAAAAACCGCTTTGCATACTTTTTCAAAAATACAATCTTTTTGAATATTTAAATGTCGAACAAAATATCGCAGTAGGAATAGATGGAAGCTTTAAAATAACAAAAGAAAAGTCTTTTATAATTTCAAATATTTTAAAAGATATAAATTTAGAAAATTATCAAAAAAGAAAAGTTTCTTCTCTTTCAGGCGGTGAACAGCAAAGAGTAGCAATAGCTAGGATACTTGTTATGAAAAAGCCTATTTTACTACTTGATGAACCTTTTGGTGCATTAGATAAGCAGACAAAAACAGATATGCTAAAACTTATAAAAGATATAACACTAAAAAATAAACTCATAACACTCATGGTAACTCATGACAAATATGATAGTGATTTGATAGCTGATAGTTTTTATATGATGAAAGAGAATGAAAAAGAGAATGAATTAGTCAAACTTTAATATAATTTTTGATAGCATATAAAAAAGATAGGATAACTTTATTGATAGATTTTGAAAATGAAACAGATACAAATATAGATATAAGTAAATGCAAAAAGATAGCAAAAGAGCTTTTATCAAATGATAGCATTGAAGTTCTTTTAACCGATAGTAGCAAAATAAGAGAGTTAAATAACTTATATCGCGGTATAGATAAGCCGACAGATGTCATAAGCTTTCCACTGGAAAAATTACCAAATTCTCCTGTTGGTATCATAGTTATAAATCTTGACAAAGTCATAGAAAAATCAAAAGAGTTAAATCACAGTATAAATGATGAATTTACTCTTCTTTTTTTACACGGGCTTTTGCATACGATAGGATATGACCACGAAAAAGATGATGGTAAAATGAGAGAAAAAGAGAAAGAGATGATTTTAAAGCACTCTTTACCTAAAAGTTTGATAGTCAGGAGTGAATAATGCAATATATGATATTTATACTATCTTTAAGTGCTTTGATATATGGAGCTGACTTTATTATCAATGAATCAGAAAAAATTGCACTTCATTTCAATATATCATCTTTTGTCATAGGAGCTTCTTTAGTGGCAGTAGGAACAAGTCTTCCTGAAATGGCAGCATCTATGACAGCAAGTTATTATCATAAAAGTGATATGGCGGTTGCAAATGTCATAGGCAGTGTTATCTTCAATATTTCACTAGTTTTGGGACTTGTTTTTTTGATAGCAAAAAATATCAATCCAAAAAGAGATCTTTTTACAAAAGATAGTGCTTGGGGGCTTTTTCCTGTACTTATCTTTATAGTTATGGCTATTGACGGCAAGATAAGTAGATTTGACGGGGCTATGTTTCTTTTTGTTATGGTTGCTTATATTATATTTTTATCTTCTGATGCAAAAGAGTTAGCTGAAGAGGTAGATGAAAACTTAAAAAAAGAGAAGTTCAACTGGCTAAAGAGTATCGTACTGCTTAGTATAGGTTTTATACTAGTTGTCGGGGGAGCCAATTATACGATACAAAGTGCTTCCAACATTGCAAGGGGATTAGGTATAAGTGAATGGCTTATATCCCTACTTCTTATAGCTTTCGGCACAAGCCTTCCTGAATTAGTTGTCAGTATCAAAGCGGCAAGAAAAGGCAATGCCGATATGGCGATAGGCAATATAATAGGTTCAAATGTAGCAAATTTTAGTATAGTTTTAGGAGGAAGTGCACTTATAAATCCTTTGACTATCAATATACATAAAAATATATTTGACATCATAGCAGTTCTAACAGTATCAGTCATGCTAGTTTTCATCACTGCCAACAAACTTTACTCAAAATCAGCCGGCATAGTTTTACTGGTAATGATAGCTTTAGTGATTCAAAATAGCCTCCATTAAGAGCCTTTGGCTCAGGGCAAACGGCAAGGTTGTCAGCACTCACTACTTTTTGATATATCCTAATTCATACAATTTATCATAAATTTTAGATACTATCTCCCCTGCTGCAGATCCTCCATGTCCTCCATGTTCGACCAAAACAGTTACTACATACTGCGGATGTTTATATGGACCATAAGTAGTCAACCAAGCATGAGAGCGTTTAAAATAAGCTAACTCATCCTCTTTCATTCTTCGTTTTTCTTCCTGTGGGATACCTACAACTTGTGCAGTTCCTGTTTTTCCGGCTATGGTTATCTTTGTTTTTATATGATGGGTAGCGGTACCGTGAGGTGCATTACAAACTTCATACATACCTTTTCTAATAGTTTTTATATAATACTTTTCTTGTTTGGTAAAAATAGGCTTTGTTTTAAATTTTATCTCTTTATCTCCTATTTTTTTGATAAAATGAGGAGTTATAGTATGACCGGTAGCAATCATAGCGGTATATTTTGCTATCTGCATAGGCGTAACAAGAAAATATCCTTGACCTATAGAAGTTATGATAGTTTCACCCTGAAACCAAGGTTTTCCATATCTAGCTAGTTTCCATTTTCTTGAAGGTAGTATTCCTCTTGATTCACCAAAAAGATCAACTCCACTCTTTTGACCAAAACCAAATCTTTTCAAAACTTTCGAGATATTATCTATGCCTACTTTTAAACTTCCCTTATAAAAATAAACATCACAGCTCTCTCTGATAGCCTTTATCATACTGACCTCATGATGACCGTTTTTTTTCCAACATCTAAATTTTCTATTGCCAAGCTCAATATATCCGGGGTCATAAAATATAGTATTTTTATTGATATATTTGCTATCTAAAAAAGATAAACCGACACCGGGTTTTACAATAGATCCGGGTGGATAAAGTCCATTTATAAGTTTATTTGTAAAAGGGTGATTGAAATCGGTTGAAATTTTTTTCCACTCTTTAAAGCTTATCCCATTTACAAATTTATTTGGATCAAAACCCGGATATGAACCGGCTGCAAGTATAGATCCATCTTTTACATTCATAATGATAATAGCTCCACTTTTACCTTTAAAAAGTTTAGCGATATACTCTTCCATTCTTACATCTATACTAAGAGTAATATTTTTTTTAGTAGGCTTTTCTTTCTTGATAAGCTTAACCTCTTTATTGTACGCGGAAACTTCACTAACTTTTATACCGGCTTTTCCTTCAAGTACTTTGTTATAATACTTTTCTATAGAGCTTTTTCCCGTAAAACCTGTTAAATTTGCAACATAATCATTTTTGACATCTTTCATATTTGCTTTTGCAACATATCCTAAAACATGTGATAATATTTCTCCATAAGGATAAAATCTTTTTGAAGCAGGAACAATTTTTATATCATTATCCATAGAAATTTTTGAAAAATATGGGATAATTTCTCTATATGATATAAATCTTATAACTTTTATATATTTGTGTACATAAGCAGAATCTTTTTTGAGATATTCTTTTTTTAACTTATCAAATTTATACTTCGGAAAAAATTTTACTAACTTTTTTATCTTTTTATTCAACAGATAAATTTTTGCTTTTCTACTTAAATGGGGTTTCAACTCTATTGCAAAGCCTAGCTTATTTACCGCTAAAGCTATGGCGTTTCTATCTCTTATGATACCTCTTAAGGGCGGAATTTCTTCCGTTTTTATGATATTATTTTGTGCAATTTGAGAATACAAAGCATTTGATCTAACAGATATATAATAAATTTTAACTATCAAAACAAAAAGTACGGTGATAAAAATTCCTATGGCTATTTTAATACGAATCAAAGCAATACCGCCGCTATCAAAAAGTCAGTTATAATATATAAAAAATATTTTATGTCAAATGACGGTAATTTAAAATCAAAAAGATAAGCCAAAATCAAATTTATCAAATAATATCCTATATATGCATTTAATATATGAAAAAAGATTCTGTAGTATTTGTCATTGAAAAATTTATCAATTTTATCAATAATAAAAAAATAATATATAGCTACGAACAGTAAAAAAGATAAAGGAATAAAACCTTTATCAATTTCAATGACAAATATATATAAAAAAGCAAGTATTATTCTAAAAAAATACTCTTTTTCATAAATATGTTTTACTATAAAATAAAAGGCAACCCCATACAAAGGAGAAAGGTAAAGATATATTGAAGTCAAAGACTCATAAACAATCAGTAATAAAAAAATAAAAAAGTATTTTAAATTTGTTTTATAAAGGCTATTTCGTTGCATACTGGAAAATATTTGCATTTTATACAGTCTGCCCAAATTTTTTGTTTAGGCAATTTGTCTTTTTCAATCTCTTTAAAACCTATTTTTTGAAAAAAATCTCTCTCATAAGTTAAAGTAAAAATAGATTCAACGCTTAGAATTTTACCTTCATTTATCAAAAAATTTATAAGTTTTTTACCTATTCCTCTACCTCTATGATTTTTCTCCACAACAATACTTCTGATCTCAGCAAGTTGTTTTGAAAATATATGAAGTGCACAAAAGCCTATTATTTTTTCTTTGTCTCTTGCTACAACATAAGAGCGAATATTTTGTGCTATTTCATCATCACTTCTATATAGTATCACACCACTTTCAACTTCCGGTTTGACAAGATGCTGCATTTGCTCAATATCATTAAGTATCGGCTTTTCATATATTACTGACATTTTATATTATCCAAAAAGTGAGTGAAATATAACTTCGTTTGCTTTTTTGATACCTCTTCTTTTCAGATTGGATATCATAATAGCACTAGGAAACTCTTTTTTCAATTTTGACAACTCTTTTTGATTTAATTTATCCATTTTGGTAAAAATTTCTATGATTTCTTGGTCTTCTCTTTTTATGGAGTTCAAATATTCTCTAACATCCTTATCTATCTTTTGAAAAGGGTGTCTAGCATCAATTAGATGCACAAAAGTTCTTATCGAAACTCTACTGCTTATAAAATCTGTCAAACTCTTACTCCACTCTTCTTGCAGAGATTTTGAAACTTTGGCATATCCAAAACCGGGCAAATCAACAAATCTAGCCATATATTTTTCTTTATCGTTTTTATATACTACTTCAAAAAAATTAATAAGTCTTGTCTTCCCGGGAGTTGATGACTTTTTAGCTAAATTCTTTTTATTGGTAAGTGCATTTATAAAAGAGCTTTTCCCGACATTGCTTCTTCCTAAAAATGCAACTTCACTGATACCTTCTTCAAGAAGATTATTTTTTGAGCTTGATGAAGTTATAAAACTTGCTTCAACTACATCTATCACTATTTTTTATCTTCCACTTTAAAGATGAATTTTACAGGCTTATTGCCATTGCTTTTTACATCATACTTACCGTTTAACTGATCTATTATTATATCATCACCATATATTTTTTTATGTGTATCAATATCTTGCAAAAAAGCATTACCTATAAAATGATAATACTTTTTTATAGGATTGTAAATGATTTTATTTGCTTTCCCTGTATAGTGCTTTTTATTTAATATAAGTTTAAACTTTGCTTTTCCTGTTGCAGTGTATCTGATAGGATTTTTATCTTTATCAAAATTTATTACTAAGTTATCTGATGTTATAGTATCATAACCTTTCACCACTTTTACATTTCCTGTAAATTTTGACATAAGTTTGGCTTCATCAGCTTCAAAGTGATTGGATGTTATTTCAACATTTTCACTTTTTGCCATCAAAATAGTAGTAAAAATCAAACAAACTAGTGCTATTTTTTTCATTTTTTCTCCATTACTATATCCGCTTTTATATTATCCGCTAAAAGTCTTTTTTGTTCTTTATAATATATAAATGAACTCCCTTTAACTTTACTTCTTTTGTAAGTTGCCACAAAGAAAGTGTCAGATGAAAGTATATCTTTTTTTAAATTATATATGACTTTTTGACTTTGAAGTGTTTGGTTATTGCTATCTTTATATAATACATCACCTAAAAGAGTAAGTATATCATTTTTCATTACTCCTTTTTTTGCCCATAGTTTTTCACTTGTAGTATTATCTTTTTTATTTGAAAAAATATCATAAAGAACATATCTATTTTTATATCTTTTTGCTATCTTGGATTGAAGATAAGCTGTTATGCCTTTATAAGTTATATTGTAAATTTTACTATTTTCAAGTTCCATCAAAGGAGTATTTATCGTATCAGCTGTGATATTTAATGTTTTTGTTTTTTGATAAAATAAAAACAAAGATGACATTACAAAAAATAAAATAAACAATAGAAAAAATTTTATACCCAATACTTTATAAACCTCTCTTTCAAATCACACTGCACTAAAAGTATCTCTATCATATCTCTTACCGCACCTTCTCCTCCAGCTCTTTCAAGGATGATCTTGGCAGTATCTTTTGCATATACGCATGCATCACTCGGTGCAAATGAGTAGCCTACTTTTTTTAAAATAGGGGTATCGTTGATATCATCTCCGATATATGCAACTTCATTGTACCTTATGCTCTCTTTTTTTAAAATTTCATCTAATTTTTCTAGTTTATTTTTTACACCTTGATATATATAACTTATATGTAACTCTTTTGCTCTATCTTCTACTATTTTGGATTCTCTACCGGTAATGATAGCAGTCTTAATACCTATCTTATTTAGAGTTACGATACCCAATCCATCTTTTACATTAAAAGTTTTTATTTCATTTCCTCTGCTGTCATAACTTATACCACCGTTAGTCATACAGCCGTCAACATCAAAAACTACAAGTTTGAGCATTATAAAACACCCTTTGTACTTGGAGTTTTTATCCGTTCATTTCTTTGCAAAGCTCTCCTTAGAGTTACAGCAAAAGCTTTAAAGGAAGCTTCTACTATATGATGCTTATTATTCCCTCTTTTCATTATGATATGGGCATTGACAGAGGCATTAAACACCAATGCCCTAAAGAACTCCTCAGCTAACTCTGCATCAAATTCACCAATCTTACCAAAAACAGGTACTTCATAAACCAAATATGCTCTATTGGAAAGATCTAAAGCACATTTGACACTTGCTTCATCCATAACTATAGTGCTATCTGCAAATCTCTCCACTCCTTCTAACGGATAAATTTCATCTTTTAAAGCTTTTCCAAGAACTATTCCCACATCTTCAACACTATGGTGAAAATCAACTTCAAGATCACCTTTACAAACAATATTCAAATCCATTAGCGAATGTTTTGAAAAAGACTCAAGCATATGATCAAAAAATCCTATACCTGTATCTATATCACTTTTACCAGAACCGTTCAATTCTAAAGATAGTTTTATATAAGTCTCATTTGTTTTTCTTTCTATCTCAGTCATTTTCTACTTCCTTACTATAAATGCTCCGGCAAAATTACCTCTTTTGATAAAGTCTCTTGCCTCATTTTCACTCTTAAATCCACTTAACCAAACTCTATATATAGGTCTTTCTTTATAAGTTCCTTTTACTATAACGGTACCATATCTATTATTATAATTATTGTATCTATTTTGATATATTTTTGCACCCTCTTTTCTTCTAAAAGATCCGATTTGAACATAAAAATTACTCAATCTAACTGTTTCTTTTTTAGCCGAAGGCTTTAAAATCTTACCGTTAAAACCAAGCACTTCAAGTCTTACGGGGGCAGTTCCACGAGAGACTACACCTATCTTTTTTGCTGCTGCATAAGAGAGATCAATAATCCTGTTTTTTACAAAAGGACCTCTATCATTTATCCTCACAACTGCACTTTTTCCGTTGAGTAGATTTGTTACTTTGACTATCGTATTCATAGGTAATGTTTTATGTGCTGCTGTCATAGCGTACATATCATACCATTCGCCGTTAGATGTTTTTTTGCCATGAAAATTTGGTCCATACCAGCTAGCAATACCTCTGTAAACATTGCCGGTTTTTACTACGGTTGGATAATACATTTTACCGCCGACCATATACGGTCTCATAGTAGCTCTTTGCACACTAGCGGAATTATTAATTCTATGAGTTTTTAACGGTTTATAATATCCTCCGTAATACCTCTTTGTAGAACACCCTGTAAACAAAAATATCAAGACAACTGTAATAAAAATATATCTAATTTGGTATAACAATTTTAACTCCGGGTTTTAGAATGTAATTTTTCATATTATTTGCTTTCATAATTTTTTTCACTTTTACTTTAAATTTTCTAGATATAAAAGAGAGTGTATCACCTTTTTTTATAGTATATTTAACAATTTTTAGATTTGCATATTTTTGATTTGCAAAAGGTATGATAAGTTTATGTCCCAATTTTAAAAAATTATTTTTTAAATGATTGAAATCTTTTATAATTTTATAGGAAATGCCAAATCTTTTACTTATCTTATAAAGAGAATCTCCTCGTTTTATGATATATACATAAAATTTTCTACTACTTTTTACAGGTTTATAATTCTTTTGGAACAAAGAGTATTTATCGTAAGGTATATAAATAGAATATTTTTTATCATAAGGTGGAGTAAAATAACACTTTAGTTGAGGATTGTACTCTTTTATGGTTTTGGCTGATAAATGTATGCTTTGAGCAATACTTTGAAGCGAAATTCCTCCTTTAACTTCAACCGTAGCAAGAGCAAAAGTACTTCCTCTATTCATAAGATGATCTGCTTTATTTTTAGCTATAAAGTCTTCATCGTTAGAAAGATTTGCCATCATTACAATCTTTCTAATATACATTCTACTCTCTTTAGAAAGATATCCATTCTTGCTATCAAGCAATAAACTCAGATCATCACTGCCAAGTTTTTTTATAACCCTACTCAATTTTCCTTCACCACAGTTATATGCAATAGCAGCTAAATACCATTTTCCAAATCTTTTATGTAAAAATTTCAAGTATTTTATAGCTACTTTAGTTGATTTTATAGGATCTTTTCTTTCGTCAACATACCTATTCACCTTTAAACCCAAAAGCTTTGCGGTTCTTGGCATAAATTGCCAAAGTCCAACTGCGTGGGATTTGGATCTTGCTTTTGCCGAGAATTTTGATTCTGTCATAGCAAGGTATAAAAAAGCCTTTGGAATTTTGGCTTTAGTTATCATTTGCCTTATAATAGGTATAAAGGTTCTTCCATCTTCCAAAACTTTTAAAAAATGTTTCTTTTTGTAGATATTAAGATCATTTTTCATAGATAAAAAAACAGGGTCTTTTAAAAAAGTAACATCAATATCAAGACTTTTTAAAACTTGTATCTCTTTTGCATAATCATCCTCCATGGTTAAAAATCCCCATGAAAACTGAAATACCAATACCAAACCTAATAAAACTCTAATCATCAATTTTTATCCTCGATCCTCAATCCTGATTTTATTTATTTTATCCTAAAAACTCTTTAAAAACTCTTTGTGCATTATCTGTTGTAATATCACAAATCTCTTCATAACTTATATGTAATAATTCTGCCATCTTTTTTGCAACAAAAGTTGTATAGTAGGGTTCATTTCTCTCACCTCTATGCGGATGTGGGGTAAGATAAGGTGCATCAGTTTCAAGTACAATTCTATCAAGCGGTATTTGAGGCAGAATTTCTACAAGTTTTTTAGCATTTTTAAAAGTCAAAACTCCTCCTATACCAAAATAAAATCCACTATTTGCCAATTCCAAAAGTATCTCACTTGCATTAAAACAGTGCAAAATACCAAGTTGTTTAAATTCCCCATAACTTTTAAGAATATCTAAGCTATCTTTACTTGCATCTCTTATATGCACTATCAAAGGCTTTTGATACTCAAAAGAGAGTTCTATCTGCTTTTTAAATATCTCTTTTTGTTTTTGTTTTAGCAACGGAGCATTTTCTTTATCCATTCTAAAATAATCCAATCCACACTCTCCTATCGCTATACACCTTTCATCCCTAAGATAATCCCTTAAAATACTTTCATCAAACTCTTCAAGATTGTACGGATGAACCCCTGCGGCAAAATAAACATTATCATACTTATATGCTATCTCTTTAGCTCTAGGAAGGTCATTTATATCAGCTCCGGGTATCACAAAACCTTTTACACCGTTTTCTCCGGCTCTTTTTATAACTTCATCCAAATCCTCTTTATATCTTTTATCATCAAGATGACAATGGGTATCTATGATCATTGCTTCTCCTCATACAAACTTTTTGCAAACTCTTTTGCTTTTTGGTGTATATTTTCACCACTTATCATTCTGGCCAATTCATTTATCTTGTCATCTTTTTCTTTGAGCTCTTTTACTTTTGACTTACCGGCTTCTTTATAGACTAAAAAGTGCATATCAGCTTGCGAAGTAAGTTGGGGCTGATGAGATATGGCAAAGATTTGATAATTTTTGGATAATTTTTTTAAAACTTTTGCTATACTCATAGACTCTTTTCCGCTTAGATTTGCATCAACCTCATCAAGTATAAGTATGCCGTTACCTTTAGTGTTTGTTATATCATTAAAAGCACTTAAAAATGAAAGCCTAACACGATTAAATTCTCCTGAACTTATTTTATTTAAAGTTATTCCCCAAAGATTTATATCTACTATATCCTCTCCTAATTCATTCATATCATCATCTAATAAACTAAGTGATATATTTGGAAGATAAAGAGATTTTAGATATTCATTTATGATGTTATTTAATTTTATGATAGCATTTTTTCTTTTTTTTGTTATAGTTTTACACCTATTTTTACACTCTTGGAGTAATTTTTCACTTTTCTTTATAAGTTTATCTTTTTCAAAAGAGATATTATCATACTCCTCTAACTCCTCTTTTTTCTTTTGAAGATATACTAAACTCTCTTCGATAGAGCCATACCTTTGCATAAGATGAGATAATTTTTCTATCCTATCAAGAAGGGATTCTATATCTATATCATTTAGCTCCTCAAACCTCTCTTTGGCATTTTCAAAGTAAGCTCTAAGCTCATTTAAGCTTTCATCAAAAAATGCACTATCGATATCTAGTAAGTCAAGGGCTTCGCTTACAAAGTGTTCATACTCAAAAATCGCCTCTGCATTTTGTAAAGAGTTTAAAACTTTCTCCTTTTTTGAAAGAGATTTTTTTATCTCCATAAGCTCCTCATACTCCCCAGATTTTGGAGCAATTTCCTCTATCTTTTTTATCTCATAAGTAGCAAACTCTTTTAACTCTTCTATTTTTTGCTCTTTTTTTATGATTTCATTAAGCTTATTTTTACTATTTTGATATTTTAAAAAAATCTCTTTATACTCATTTAAATAATTTTGATACATTTTGTCATCTTTAGATACAAGAGTATCTATGACACTCAAAAGTCGGCTATTTTCAAACTCTTTAGACTCTTTAAGCGAAAGATAGTCTATAAACTCACTTGATATTTGTTTTATAATTTTTTTAGAAACTTGTGAGCCGTTTATAAAATATCTTGCACTTTTTGATTTGGTAAATTTAAATACATTTATCTCTTCATTTTCTAAACCTACCTCCTCAAGCTCCAATTTATTATCCAAGGAAACTTCAGCAAGTTTTGCATTTATATCCTTGTATCCAAAAACTCCTAAAAGAGCATTTAAAAGTATAGATTTGCCTACTCCACTTATACCGCTAAAAAGTATAAGACCTTTGTCAAATTCAAGTTCAACCTCATCAAAACTTAGATAATCTTTTAGGAAAAATCTCTCTATCAAGCATCACCCCATTTAAGTTTTTCTTTTAACACTTTGAAGTAATTTCTTTCAACTCTATGTATAAGTCTCACACCTTTTGTAGCCATTTTAAATTCGATACTTTCATAATCTTCCAAATGATAAATATCCTGCCCGTCTATAGCAACAAGTACTTTATCACTGCTTTTTATCTTGACTTTAAAGTCTGCTGGAAGTATAAGAGGTCTTTGGGTCAAAGAGTGGGAACAAAGTGGAGTTAGTATCAATGCTTCAGTCAAAGGAAATACTACAGGTCCTCCGCTTGAAAGATTGTAAGCGGTTGATCCGGTTGGAGTTGATACTATAAGTCCATCACCGTAATAATTATTGAAATGAACATCATCTACGAATGCTTGTAAGTCAACCATACCTGCTACCATGGGTCTTGAAAAAACTATATCATTAAATGCAAAAGCACTTAAAGAATCCTCTTTTTTATGAAAAATTACTTCAAGAACCATTCTTCTATCTATTCTATACTCATTTTTAAAGAGTTTATCTATAAAATTTTCCAATTCTTTTACATCAATATCAACCAAAAATCCTAACTTTCCTATATTTACTCCAAGGATTGGTTTATTGTATTTGAAACTTCTTCTGCTAACTGAGATAAGTGTACCGTCACCGCCCAAAGAAATGATAATATCGCTCATTTGACACATTTTATCAAATTCTACACCCTCTACTCCCAGTAAAAATGCACTTTCACCATCTAGTATCAGTTGAACTCCATACAAATCAAGTTTATTTTTAATTTGTTTATAATACTTATGCAAATCGTGTGTATTTGGTCTGATAACAAGTCCGACTTTTTCAATTTTATCTATTTTTTCATCTATATTTATGGTTTGCACAACTTTTTCCTATTTCTAAAAATAATTATAGTATAATAGCAAAATTTCATTGAAGGAGTGTTTATGAGTTCAAAAAGACTTAGCAAACTCGATGCACCCAAAAT
>JALVWI010000032.1 GCA_027038335.1 Campylobacterales bacterium
AATGAAACCCGTAGAAATATATACTAAATCATTAAAAAGTAATAAGAGGGTTTCTCTCGCCAAAGGCGTAGCTTTAGTGAGAGGAATTTATTTGGGAACTTGTTTCCAAATAAAGGAGACAGTTAAATGAAACAAAAATTAAAAAAATTATACGATTTTTCAAACAGTTGGACAGGTACGATTATCATCGTACTTCTTGTTATATTTTTTATCGCTCAAGCATTTGTGATCCCAAGCGGTTCAATGAAAAGAACCCTTTTGATAGGTGATCACCTCTTTGTAAAAAAGTTTGCCTATGGAGTTCCTGTACCTCATATACCTTGGCTTGAATGGCCTGTACTTCCAGACTTTAGAGGTGATGGACATATTATAGAGGGAGATAAACCAAAAAGAGGTGATATAGTTGTCTTTAGATACCCTAAAAATATCAAAGTACACTATGTCAAAAGATGTGTTGCTCTTGGTGGAGATGAGATACTTTTTCAAGAAAAAAAGCTCTATATTCACTTTAGAGAAGGTGATAAATGGATAAAAGCACACTACCCTACCAATAGAATTTATAAAATAGTTGGTAAACTTTGGGTGTTAAATCCATACATGCTAAAATATCCCGGCATCCAATATGATAAGAATGTCAACCTTTTTAGAGAAATGATTTTGTATATGAGTGCGGGACAACTTGCGATGCAGCCTATGATGATAAACTCTTTACCAAAATATAGTGATGATTTGCCTTTAAATGCTTTTTATTTTAAAGTACCTAAAGGTAGATATTTTATGATGGGAGACAATAGAGACCATAGTAATGATAGTAGGTTTTGGGGAAGTGTTCCATATCGTGATATAGTAGGAAAACCATGGTTTGTTTACTTCAGTTGGGATAAAAACTATAAAATCAGATGGGATAGAATAGGACGAAGTATAAATGAACTACAACTTCATAAAAAATATATAGATAAAAGTGTGAGTCTAAAATGAATAATACAAATTATAGTGAAATCATAGCAGAAATTTTAGCACTTATGATAGCCATCATAGGCCATGAGATCATGCATGGGCTTGTTGCTTATAAATATGGTGATAATACAGCTAAAAATGCTGGAAGACTTAGCATAAACCCCATAGTGCATATAGATCTTATAGGTACTATTATCTTGCCGGCATTTTTATATTTTAGCGGTGCTCCTTTTATGTTTGGATGGGCAAAACCTGTACCTATAGATATAAGAACTGTTTTAAGAAACGGTGGTTACGCAGGAGCTATTGCAGTAAGCTTGGCAGGCATTACTTACAACTTCTTTTTAGCCATTGTAGCTTCTTTTATATTTCCATATTTTAATGTAGCCGGCTCTTTTATAGGGTATCTTTTATATATGCTAGTTGTTTATAATGTAGTTCTAGGAGTATTTAACCTATACCCTATTCCTCCGCTTGATGGAGCACATGCACTAGAATATTTTGCAAAAATTATAAAAGCTGATCGTGTTGCTAATTTTTTAGATAGGATTGAAAGATATGGAATGATCATACTTATCATTTTTATAGCAACACCTTTGGCAAATTGGTTTTTTTATCCGGCTCAATACATTATAAGTATATTATTAAAGTAAAATTTGGTATAATTAAGAGTTTAAGCTTTACTCCGGTTTTTACCTCATTCTCAAAAATTGCATCCTTGCAATTTCTCCGAGGCTTCCGGCTATTTTTGCATCATGCAAAAATGGACGCCTACAGAACCGGTAAAAAATGAAGTAAAACTTAATATTTATACACAGAAAAAGGATAGATTTGAAATTTTATATAGCTTGTGATCACGCAGGGTTTAACATAAAAGATAAAGTCAAAGAGATAGTTGAAAGTTTAGGTCATGAAATTATTGATCTTGGAACAAACTCAAACCAAAGAGTTGATTATCCAGACTTTGCACACAAACTAAGTCTTGAAGTTTTAAAAGATGAGGGAAGTTACGGCATCTTGATATGTGGAACAGGCATAGGTATGAGTTTAGCTGCCAATAAACACAAAGGCATAAGAGCCGCTTTATGCCATGATGCTTATACAGCTAAAATGGCAAGAGCTCATAACGATGCTAATGTTTTATGCTTTGGAGAGAGAGTAGTAGGTCTTGGTGTAGCAGAGTCTATCATAGAATCATGGTGCGATACCTCATTTGAAGGCGGTCGCCATGCAAATAGAGTAAAAAAGATAGAAATAGAGTAATGATAGCAACTTGGTTTGTTTACACGGTTCTTGTATGTATAGCTCTTTATCTTATGGTAATGATGTTTTACTACCGTTCGCTTTATAAAAGAGAGCAAAAAATGACACAAATTACAAAAAATACATTAAATGATGCTGAGATAGTTGTTAGAAAATATCAGGTACAGCTACAAAGGGCACTTGGCAATATAGATATACTAAGTGATGAATTAAATAAAGTAAAAAATGATATAAAATCACTCAGACAAAGAAATGCACAGACAAGAATAGAAAATGACAAATTAAGAGATAAGATAAAAGAACTTCAAGGTAAAATAGAAGCCTTGCTTTAGGAGGGGAGATATGGATGCAGCTACTATATCATATATAGCTTTCGGTTTAGTTATAGTGTTATTCGGTGCGATGAAATTTTTTATGTTTAGGGGAGATAAATGAACTTATTAAACAGTAAGGAAAAAAAGTATCTTTTGGATAAAATAAGAGATGTAAAAGATTTTCCAAAACCGGGGATTGTTTTCAAGGATATTACAACTTTACTTAAAGACAAAGATGCATTCAATTTTTTAATAGAACATTTATATAACTACTATAAAGATAGGGATATTGACTATGTTGCCGGCATAGAAAGTAGAGGTTTTATATTTGGTGCTGCTTTGGCAAATAGACTTAAATCAAGTTTTACTCCTATAAGAAAAAAAGGTAAACTTCCATATACTACCATCTCAGAAAAATACGCTTTAGAGTATGGTTTTGATGAAATAGAGATACATATAGATGCCTTTAAAGGAGACAAATCCAATCCAAATGTTTTACTAATAGATGATCTTATAGCTACAGGCGGTACGGCAGAAGCTTCAATCAATCTCATCAATAAAGCTGGAGCTACTTGTTCGGATGCTTGTTTTATCATAGATCTTACTTTTTTAGAAGGTACAAAAAAATTGGATAAAAACTGTAAGATATATTCAGTTTTGGAGATAGCATAATGTATATACCAAAACCTTCTACATTTGACCCCGATGATAATGGACATTTTGGAAAGTTTGGAGGTAGATTTGTACCTGAAACATTGATGCCTATACTTTTGGAATTGAATGGCTTATATAAAGAGCTACGATTTGACAAAGAGTTTTGGAGTGAAGTAAATGCTTACCTAAAAGATTATGTAGGTCGTCCTTCACCTTTAACATTTGCTGAAAACTTAAGCAATGAAATCGGAGCAAAAATATATCTAAAAAGAGAAGATTTAAACCACACAGGAGCTCATAAAGTAAATAGTGTTATCGCTCAAGGTCTGATCGCTAAAAAAATGGGTAAAAAAAGAGTTATAGCTGAAACGGGAGCCGGTCAACACGGCGTAGCAACCGCTACCATAGCGGCACTATTGGGACTTGAATGTGAAATATTTATGGGTGAAAAAGATGTACACAGACAAGAACTTAATGTCTTTAGAATGAAACTTTTGGGAGCAAAAGTACACTCTGTAAAAAGTGGTAGCAGAACATTAAAAGATGCTATGAATGATGCTATAAGATACTGGGTAACAAATGCAAGAGATACATTTTATATCATAGGAACCGTTGCAGGTCCTCATCCCTACCCTCTTATGGTTAGAGACTTTCAGTCCATCATAGGCTATGAAGCAAAAGCCCAGATATTGAGCAAAGAGCATAGCTTACCGGATTTTGTTATAGCTTGTATAGGCGGTGGAAGTAATGCAATGGGTATATTTAACCACTTTCTTATGGAGGACGGTGTTAAATGTATCGGTATAGAAGCCGGTGGTAAAGGAATAGATACAAACCGACACGGAGCATCTTTACTAAAAGGAAGCCCCGGTGTTTTACACGGACAACTTAGTTATCTCTTACAAGATGAAGACGGACAAATTCAAGAGGCTTACTCTATTTCAGCCGGATTGGATTATCCGGGTATCGGACCTGAGCATGCCTTTTTAAAAGAGCTTGGAGAAGTTGAGTATGACAATATAACAGACAAAGAAGCACTTGATGCTTTTGTATGGCTTTCTCAAAAAGAAGGTATCATTCCTGCCTTTGAGAGTTCACATGCCATAGCATATCTCAAAAAAATGCCAAAAGAAAGACTTGAAAATTCTCTTGTTGTTATAAATGTTTCAGGTAGAGGAGATAAGGACATGATACAAGCTAAAGAGATTTTACATTTTGACTAATAGATAATAATCATATAAATAATCAAGGATTTTTTTGGAACAAATATTTTTACATTGGCTTATTGAGTATGGATATATCATACTTTTTATATGGAGTATAGCAGAAGGTGAAACCGGTCTTGTGATGGCTGGAGTTTTGTCCCATACGGGTGATATGGATCTTACCACTTCTATCATTGTAGCAGGACTTGGCGGTTTTACAGGAGATCAAATATATTTTTATATAGGAAGGTACAACAAAAAGTATATTCATAAACTTTTTAAAACTCAAAGACGAAAATTTGCTCTTGCAAATATACTTTTAAACAAATATGGATGGATAGTTGTTTTTATCCAAAGATATCTATATGGTCTTAGGACAGTTTTGCCTATGTTTATAGGAACCACAAGATATAGTGGAAAGAAGTTTGCTATCATAAACTTGATAGCAGCTATGATATGGGCAACAATAACTATATCTTTAGCGTATATTTTTGGAGAACAAATCATCCAAGTACTACATCTTGCAAAAAGATATTGGTACATCACTCTTCCTTCGGGTATATTCATCGCGGGTGGAGTATGGTACTATTTTCATAAAACTACACAAAAATAAAAGGAATGATGATGAAGATCGAAGTGATAGACAAACCTATTGACAATATAAAAGCTGAGTGTGAAATAATTTTAGTGGTAAATAAAGAGTTAAATCATAAATGGATAAAAGATAAAGATAAGTTTAAAAAATTAGGCTTTAAAAGCGAAGAAGATGAGACACTCTTTTTACCTGAAGTTGATAGAGTTTATAGTGCTTGTTCATCTTTTGAGCCTGATGATATAAGAGTAGCTGTATCAAATGCCCTAAAATGTATCAAAAAAAGTAGTTATAAGAGTGCTAAAATGGGACTTTATACAAAAAAATGCCCCCCTATCAATGCAAGAGCGTTAAGTGAGGGCATAGAACTAAGTAATTATAGTTTTGATAAATATAAAAGTAAAAAAGATAAAATCCATTTAAAAACTATCAAAATTTCTACTGAAGATTATAATGGCAATAGTTACAATCTCAACTCAACAAAAAAGGCTATCAGCGAGGGTATCATTATAGCTGAAGCTACAAATAGAGCAAAAGATATAGTAAATACTACACCTTATGATATGACTCCTACTAAATTAGCCGAATATGCAAAAAATTTAGCTAAAAAATTAAAAAATGTAGAGTGTTTTATCGGTGATGAAAAATTTTTAAAAAAGGAAAAAATGGGAGCTTTTTTAGCTGTTGCAAAAGCTAGTGTCAATAAACCTAGACTTATAAAACTTAGTTATAAACCAAAAGATGCAAAGAAAAGATTTGTATTTGTCGGGAAAGGGTTGACTTATGATAGTGGAGGACTAAGCTTAAAGCCAAGTGATTACATGGTAACAATGAAATCAGATAAAAGTGGAGCTAGTGCAGCACTTCATATCATAAAAGCCGCAAGTGAGCTAAATCTTCCTTTTGAAGTTCATGCCATAATAGGAGCCGCAGAAAATATGATAGGAGGCAATGCCTATAAGCCTGATGATGTACTTGTTGCTAGAAACGGTAAAACCATAGAAGTTAGAAATACTGATGCTGAAGGAAGACTTGTACTAGCTGATTGTTTAGACTTTGCTCAGGAGTTAAAGCCGGATTATTTAGTCGATTTAGCAACACTTACAGGAGCTTGTGTGGTAGCTCTTGGAGAATACACCACAGGTATCATGGGACATAGTAGTGAACTAAAGCATAGCATTTCATCTGCGGCTAAAAAGAGCGGTGAGCTTACCGGAATGCTTCCATTTAATAAATATCTAAAAAAGCTTTTAAAAAGCTCTATCGCTGATATATCCAATATAGCAAGTTCCAGATACGGCGGAGCGATTACGGCGGGATTGTTTTTGGATAATTTTATAAAAGATGAGTATAAAGATAAATGGCTTCACCTTGACATAGCCGGTCCCGCATTTGTAGAAAAAGAGTGGGGATATAACCAAGCAGGAGCAAGTGGAGCAGGGGTTAGAATGTGTCTGTATTGGCTAAAAGATTTTGCATACAAAATAAATAATGTTCATAAAGAGGTAAAGTAATGGGTGTAAGTGTAGGTATAGTAGGTCTTCCAAATGTCGGCAAATCAACAACTTTCAATGCTTTAACAAAAGCCCAAAATGCTGAGAGTGCAAATTATCCTTTTTGTACTATCGAACCGAATAAAGCTGTCGTACCGGTGCCTGATAATAGACTAAATGAGTTAGCTAAGATAGTCAATCCAAATAAGATACAATACTCCACTATAGACTTTGTAGATATTGCGGGTCTTGTAAAGGGTGCTAGTAAGGGCGAAGGCTTAGGTAATAAATTTTTAAGCAATATAAGAGAAGTTGAAGTGATACTTCACATGGTAAGATGTTTTGATGATGAAAATATAACTCATGTGGAAAATAGTATCAACCCTTTAAGAGATATTGAGATCATAGAGAGTGAACTTATCTTTGCAGATATTGAACAACTTGAAAAGAAGATAGAAAAATTAACTAGACAAGCTAAAGCTGACAAAAAAGCTATAAAACCGCTTGAGTTATCTAAAGAGTTACTTGCTCACTTAAATGAGATAAAACCGGTAAGTAGTTTTTCAAAAAAAGATGATGAGGATTTTAAAGCTTTGGATAAAGAGCTTAGATTTTTATCCAATAAAGATATTATTTATGGTGCAAATGTTGATGAGGACTCTTTGCTTGAAGATAATGAGTATGTAAAAGCGGTCAAAAAATATGCTAAAGAAGTAGGAGCGGATGTCATAAAACTTTGTGCCAAGATAGAAGAAGAGTTAGTAGGACTTGAAGATGACGAAGCTGAAGAATTTTTAAATGAGTTAGGTATCGAAGAATCCGGACTAAATAAGATCATAAGACTATCATTTGAAAAACTTGGACTTATTAGTTATTTTACCGCAGGCGTTGTTGAGGTAAGAGCATGGACGATAAAAAAAGGATGGAAAGCACCGAAAGCTGCCTCAGTTATACATAATGACTTTGAAAAGGGTTTTATCAGAGCTGAAGTGATAAGTTATGAAGATTTTGTAGCTTTTAGTGGTGAAGCCGGAGCTAAAGAAGCAGGTAAAATGAGACTTGAAGGCAAAGATTATATCGTCCAAGATGGCGATGTTATGCATTTTAGGTTCAATGTATAATTTACAACAAAAATAGCTTGTAATTTGTTTTTCTATTAACTAATAACAAATTACAAGTTAACAATTTTAGCAACAGTATCACCAAATTTAACTTTTTGCATTCTATTACAAGTCAAATCTACCATCTCTTTTTCAAAAAATATCAATATAGTTGAACCCATTTCAAACCTACCAAGCTCCTCACCTTTTTTAAAATATACATTGGCATATTGATAGATAGTAATATTTTCTTTTTTTGCATTTGTTTGAATTCTACTATCAAAATTAAATATCATTTTTCCGACATTTAAAGCCCCTACAAAAACCATATAAAAAAGTTTGTCTTTATCTGTTTTACATTCTAGTATAACCCTCTCATTTTTAACAAAAAGATCAAATACTTTATTTAAATATTTTAAGTTAACAGGGTATAAAAGCCCCGGCACATGAACAACTTTCAAGATTTGCATATCAAGAGGCACATGATATCTATGATAATCTTTTGGTGAAAGATAAAAATTTATAAATTTACCGTCATATATCTTTTTGATATTTTCATGCTCTATAAAAGAAGTCAAAAGCTCATCAACATTATAGTAAAAACCTTTTATCTGCATAGTTCTACTTATAAACATATCTCCACATTCAGTTATGAGACTATCGCATGGGGATATGATAACATTACTAGAACTATCAAATTTTCTATTTTGTTTTAGCTTTCTTGTAAAAAGTTCATTTAGACTCTTATAACTCTCAAGTGAATCAAACTCTTCTAAATTTACTCCCATAGTTTTTACATATATTAAATTGATAAGATACTGAAGGGGAAAAACAAATCTACAAGAAGCAAATTTACCAAATATGCGTGATATAACATTAGTAATAGTCGGATTGAAAATCAATAAAAGACCTTTATATAAATTGGAAGCGTATTATACTATATTTTACTATATTTATCTATATTCTATATGGCGTATTGGTTCACCTAGCTCTTTTTTCATATTATCATATCGGATTTGAGCATTGACTTTTTCTTCAAAACTTATAGGTCTTCTTAGAGATTTATACTCTATAAGTTTACCATCTTTGTAAATACCGTTGATACTTGCATATACCCAGTAGTAACCGTTATCTTTTCTAAGGTTTTTAACATAGCCTTCCCATTTTCCTGTTTTTTTAAGCGATTCCCAAAGTTCTTTAAAAACAGCTTTTGGCATATCTGGATGTCTGACAATGCTATGAGGTTTACCTATAAGTTCATGATCATCATACCCGCTTATTTCACAAAAAATATGGTTGGCATAGGTGATGATACCTTTTAGATCAGTCCTTGAGATGATAACCTCAGCCTCAGGAACTTTTGTCTCTATCAAAAACATACTATCATTATAATCTCTCATAATCTATACCTTCTGTTTTTTTGCAAACTCGTATATATCTTTCTTTTTTAGATCTCCGTTATAGATAACAGTAGCGGGATCTATTTTAGTTGTATCACCTTGAAGTACTTTAGGAACAGCTTCTGCACTATCTAAGACTTTCATGTGTCTTTCAAGTTCATCTTCGGAGTAACTCATCTGCATATCTGCTGCTATCACATGATTTATCTGCTCTATCACTTTTAGTTTTCCTAACTCTTCAGATACATCCTCGCCTTCAATGGTAACTATTATCCTTCCTTTTTCATCATGGAAATGATAGTCACAAACTTCACATTTTTTAATATCATCTAAAACACTTTCTAAATATTCCGGTCTTGTTTGGACAACTATACTTGATATATTCATTTTAAACTCCAAAATTTTATATTATTTTTATCAGATGTTATCAATCTTTTTTCACTTAAAAATATAATATTTGATATAGGATTATCATTTTTTATCAACTTATACAGATTGCTTTTTGTAAAAGTGTCAAAAATTGTTATATTATTTTTACTATCACTTGCATATCCGCATAGTTTGCCGCTTGGACTAAGTCCAGTAGAATAAACTAAAAAATCACTCATTTTGTGATAAGCCATACTTCCATCATCTTTATAAATACCACATTTTTTATCTTTACTTGCTACTGCTATGATATGATTTTTATAATCAAGCTGATAAACATTATCAAGATTTTGACCGCTGAAAGTTTTTAAAACTTTTCCTGTTTTTGTTTCAACAAGTTTTACACTTCCGCTTTCATCACTTAAAATCAATCTCTTTTTATCCTTATCAAATCTAAAATCAGAAAATTTTGACTCAGAAATTTGTTTATCATAAATGACTTTTTTATTTTTCAAATCATATAGTATGATTTCTGAACTAAGAAGAGCTATAAGTATTTTATCTTTTGTAAGATATTTTACTTTCATGATTGCCATTTTATCATTTTCATCAAAAAGCTTATGAAGTTTATCATTTTCATATATAAAAACCCTACTAAATCCTTTAGTTCCCTGTGAAGCTAAAAGTATATCTTTTCCTGATGTATCCACAGAAAAAACTCTAGGATTGTTCATATCACCAAAAAAATCTTTTATCTTTTTAAATTTTATCTCTTTTACTAATTTCTTACTTTTTATATCAAATATATCTACTTTACCATTATCGGTAGTAGCATATATTTTGCCATTTTTGACTATCATATCTATCACTTCACCATTTGTTGTCATACTACTCTTAGGCAATATATCTACAGCAAAAATTTGTATAGCAAAAAATACAATAATGAATAATATCTTATTTATTTTCATTTAAAGCTTCCTCGTTAAATTGTTTTTGATAAGAAGCCATCTCTATCTTAACTTCTTCAAAGTGTTCAATCGTTACATTATCATCTTTTTTCCACTCTACTTCTATATCTCCACCATAATCATCACCCATCTGCTCTATAGCATCTTCAAAAAGTGTCATATCTTTACAGATAGCTTTTCTATTATCATATGTATCAACTAGCTCTATATACCACCCGCCTAGTCCATTTTCTTTTATAGTCGCTATAAATTTTACAGGCATTTTACTCCACCTTTATCGCTTCAACTGGGCATACTTTTACACAAAAGCCACAATTAGTGCATTTTTCATAATCTATCTCAGCTCTAAAGAGTCCTAGGAATTTAACTGCATCTTCCAAACAAATATCTTTACAACTAAAACACATTGTTTTTTGCCAACTTAAACATTTTAACATATCAATTTTTATTTTTGCATTAATCAATTTTTTATTTTCAAGCTTTAAGACACCATATTCACAAGCTAAAGCACATTTATCACAATATGTACAACCACTCTTTTTAAAGTCTAATATAGGAGTCTTATCATCTTGGATATTGATAATTTTTTCTTCACAAGCTATAGCACACTTTCCATCGCACTCTATACATTTATCAAAATCAGACTCATCACTAAAGTATGGTGGTCTGATCTTGATACTCCCCTGCCCCTTCTTTGAAAAGCCAAGAGAACTAAAAAGCTCTCTTCTTTTTGTCATTTTGTAGTATCTACACCTTGATCAAATGTATTTGCAAGATTTGATCTTTTTGTAGTCAAACTATTTATATAATCAGGTTTAAAATTATTTCCGACTAATGGTTTCACATTTGCTTGAACAACATGACATTGTGTACAGTTGTATCTACCGGGATAGAGTTTATTCATATGTTCAGCATATACATCATTTGCTCCGCCGTTAACTTTTGCAACAATTTTTCCTTTTTTTACCAACTTGCCGTTTTTAACAATTTCTACCGCAGGTCTAAAGTCTATAAAGTGTGACTTTGGAATTGGAGTTGCATGAACACTTTTGGCAACACTAGGTAAATGACATCCAAGACATGCATTATTATTTTTAGTAATAGGTACCAATCCTTTTACACTATGAGGGATAAGAGGCGGTGCATTTACATAAGACCTTTGGATGGTTTTTGCCTGTCCCGGAGCTGCTTTTGTATAAGTTACTTTTTGTAGCTTTATTACACTATCGGTATTAACAGGTGCTTTTCTCAAACTTAGTGAATCTGCACTTATATCGCCACCTCCGTTAGTTGTGGCACAACCGGCTGCAAACAGTCCGATCGCTGCTATACTAAGCAATACTTTCGTTGTTTTTTTCATTATTTTTCTCTCCTTTTTTATTTATTTCTATCTTTAAAAAAAATCCTAGTGCGTTATCATCGCAAACATCTATACATCTTCCGCAGTTAGTGCACTCTCCTGAAAGCACAGGCAAGGACTCTTTTGCTATCATATGTAGTACTTGATTTTCAGGGCATACCACTTTGCATTTCATACAAGCAGTACAAGCTTCACTATCATGTTTGACTTTAAGTATCCTAAATTTTCCAATTATAGAATAAAAACCGCCAAGTGGACATATATGACCACACCAACCGTTTTTTAGCACAAAAAGATCAAACAAATATATGATAACTATCGCTGCCCATCCAAATCCCATTCCAAAAACAAGACCTCTATGAACCATAGATATAGGTGAAATAAATTCAAATGCCGCTAACCCTAAAAAGTAAGAGAGTATAAAACTTACGGCAATAACCCAATATCTTGTATTTCTACTTATCGGAGTTTTTTTGGCTATCATATCAAAACCAAACTTTCTTCTAGTCCAATTTGCTGCATCAGTAATGATATTAACCGGACATACCCAAGAACAAAATGCTCTTCCGCCTATCACTCCATAAAATAGAGTAATGATAACAGCACCTATGAGAAGATTGGATGATATAACAGCACCTGCGACAAACATTTGAAGCACGGCATAGGGATCACTAAGAGGTATTGTGCCAAAAAGAAAAGAAGTACTTAAATTACCTGCTAAGATTTTCCAACCATAGTAATTTCCTGCAATAAAAAGCAGTATAATTGCCACTTGAACAATTCTTCTAGATATTAAATATGCATAATGTTTCATTGCAATAAATCCCCCAAATTGTTAAGTTTGTCAACTGCTTTTTCTTTACTTCTCTCATCAATTGTGTGAATTTTTTTGGCATTTTTTACTCTTTGTTGATCGCCTTTATCCCAACCTTTTACATAATGAGTTCCTACTTTACCTTCTGCATACTCTATAGGAAGCACAAATATAGCTGCTTTTTCAACAACACAAGCATGCTCACACAAACCACATCCGGTACAATGATCACTATGAACAACCGGAAGTAAAAATGCATGCTTTCCGGTTCTTTTATTCATCTGCATATCTATAGTAAGTGCTTTTCCTAAAAGCGGACATGCTCTATAACATGCATCACATTGCAATCCCCAATAAGCAATACAGCTCTCTTTATGAACGACAGCCAAACCCATTCTAGCTTTTGTTATATCGGGTTTTTTTGTTTTCTTGTTTATCAATGCTTTTATATCAAGTGCTCCGCTTGGACAGCTAACAGCACAAGGTATATCATCACACATAAAACAAGGTATCTCTCTCGCATTAAAATAAGGAGTTCCAAGAGGTTTATTGTCTCCCGGCTTGGCAAGTAATAAAGTAGGATCTTTTGTACCTACTCTTTTACCTTTATCATTATAGATAATGTTACCGTCTCTATTTCTACACGCTTCCACACACAAACCGCATTTGATACATGTTTTTAAAAAATCACTCTCTTTCAAGGCTCCGGGTGGACGAAGCAAAAGCTTATTTGCTTTCGCTTCGTCCACATAAGCAGCCCAAGTCAGACCTCCTATAAGTGCTAGTCCGAGATTTCTTGTAGTAGATAAAAAATTTCTTCTACTTTCACTTATAGGTTTTTTATATGAGCTTGTTTTCTTTTGTTTGCGTTGCATTTTTTACTTCTTTATACCTTATATATTTTTACCGCACATTTTTTATAGTCAGTCTGTTTTGACATAGGACAAGTAGCATCTAGTGTTACTTTATTGATAAGAACTTTCTCATCAAACCATGGAACAAATACCAATCCTCTTGGCGGTCTGTCTCTTCCCCTTGTTTCAATTCTTGCTTTTACTTTTCCTCTTCTACTTTCTATCCAAGCTAAATCTCCTCTTTTTAGACCTCTCTCTTCAGCAGTTTTTGGATGCATATAGCAAAGTGCTTCCGGAACAGCTCTAAAAAGTTCTGGAACTCTCATGGTCATTGTACCGCTATGCCAATGCTCAAGTACCCTACCTGTACATAGCCAGATATTGTACTCATTATCCGGCATCTCAGGTGGATCCATATATGGTCTAGCAAATATCTTAGCTTTATTTTTTAGACTAGTTTTACCGCCTGCTTTATTTGGCTTAGTAAGTGTTCCGCTAAATAATTTCTTGGCCAATGGTCCATAAAATGCAAAGTCTGCATCAGGTCCTGCAAAATGTTTTACATAAGGATCATACTTACCGTTAAATCTCCATAATGTTTCTTTACCGTTTACAACAGGCCATCTCAAGCCTCTTACTCTTTGGTATGTAACAAAGTCAGCCAAGTCGTGTCCATGACCTCTACCAAAGTTGGCATACTCTTCCCAAAGGTACTGATGAAGCATAAAACCGTAACCTTTGAAAACTTTTCCATCGCTTCCTACAACATTTCTCTCATCGCCGATACATTCAGAGTTTTGATAACCTTTTTGAGGGAATTTTGTAAGATCTATTTTATATGATTTTGCTCTGTCATTTGCAAAGAGGATTTCATACATGGTTGTATCACCTCTATAACCCATAGCTCTTGCTTTTCCTCTAACATCAGCTAGTTTTTTACCGTTTCTTAGAGTATATGGTCCCCATACATCATCAACAGTAAATCTTTTTGAAAGCTCGACCCACTGCCAAGTATCACTCATAGCATGACCGACCGGTAGAACTTGCTGTCTCCACCATTGACTTCTTCTCTCAGCATTTCCATAAGCTCCCCATTTTTCATATATCATAGCACTTGGAAGAACAAGGTCTGAAACCATAGCTGAGATACCGGGATATCCATCACTAGTAACTAAGAAAAGATCTTTCATATCTCTTGCAGCTTTTAACCAGTGTCTTGCATTTGCGGTATCTTGATATGCATTACATACATTTACCCATGCAAATTTAACAACACCGTCTTCTATATCTCTATGGATTTTTACTATGTGTTGATTGCCGACAGGATTTAGCGTACCCTCAGGTATTCTCCAACCTTTTTCAACTATCTTTCTATGTTTTGGATTTTTGACCATCATATCAGCCGGTAGTCTATGGCAGAATGTTCCAACTTCTCTAGCAGTACCACAAGCACTAGGCTGACCTGTTAGGGAGTAAGCACCGTTACCCGGTTTTGCTTGTTTATTGACCATAAAGTGGACATTATAACTTAATGTATTATCCCAACTTCCTCTTGTGTGTTGGTTCATACCCATTGTCCAAAAACTTACAATTTTTCTATTTTTTTCTATATAGTAGCCTGCCATTCTTTTAAGTTTTGCTTTAAAACTCTCCATATCTTCATCAGGATCACCTTTTGCTACTTTTGCAACATAGTCAAGTGTATAAGGCTCAAGTGATTTTTTATACTCTTCAAAACTTATCATCCAGTGAGCAAGAGTTCCTGCTCTATTTTTCATCACTTGACCCTCTTCATAACCGTAAGGTTTAAGAGCAGGTGCTTCAAGAGGACTTACTTTTTTTGCCATCTCTTTAGAAATGATTTGCATCTCTTTTGCACTATATAGTCCCGCACTTCCATCTGATCTAACAGGAGTTAATGACTTTTCTCCTCTTCTTCTCATACCGTAACCTATATTGACCGGACCTGCTGCAAATACTATATGTTTTTTTAGAAAATCCCAATCAATCGCTTCAGGGTGATTATAAACTATCTCTCTTGCAACATAGTTCCAAAGAAGTAAGTCTGTTTGAGGTCTAAAAATGATAACATCATCAGCCAAGTCACAAGTTCTGTGAGTGTAAGTTTGGATACTTATAACTTTTACACGGTTTGGATCACTTAGTTTTCTATCTGTACATCTTGACCAAAGGATAGGGTGCATCTCTGCCATATTTGATCCCCATACAATGATAGTATCAGTAAGTTCAATATCATCATAACATCCACTTGGTTCATCTATACCGAATGTTTGATAAAAACCGACAACCGCACTAGCCATACAGTGTCTTGCATTTGGATCTATCGCATTAGATCTAAAACCGCCCTTCATCATCTTTTGTGCAGCATAACCCTCAGTGATAGTGTATTGACCGCTACCGAAAACTGCAACTCCTTCAGGACCTTTTTCTTTCAAAGCATATCTGATATGTTTTTCCATTTCATCAAATGCTCTTTTCCAGCTTACAGGCTTAAATTTACCATATTTGTCAAATTCACCTTTATCATTTACTCTTAAAAGAGGTTGAGTAAGTCTATCGGCACCATACATTATCTTAGCGTTAAAATAACCTTTGATACAGTTCAAGCCTCTATTGACCGGAGCTGCAGGGTCACCTTTGACTGCAACTATCCTTTTATTGATACCTTCGCCTTTTGTAGCAAGCATGATACCGCATCCCGTACCACAAAAACGACAGGCTGCTTTATCCCATCTCCAGCCGGCTTCAGCTTGACTTGCAGCAGCTTCTACTTCACTTGGTATGCTCATACCAATAGCTGCAGCAGCACTAGCTGCGGCTGAACTTTTAAGAAAATCTCTTCTTGAAAGTGCCATATTTTCTCCTTTTTGAAATTTGAATGACATATTCTATCACTTAAAGGAGTTTTTTTTCTATGACTTAAGTCAAGAGACTAATATGAAATTATTATTTTGTGATGATTTTATTTTTCTTGATATGAGTTAATGATCTCTGAAAGATTATTTTTAAGTTTTTGTATCATTTTTGATACTTGTATAAGATTTTCAGCAGATTCTATGGCTATATCTTCAGTATCATCTATATTTTTTCCAAAATTATCTCTCTCTTTTACACCCAATTCGTCAAGAGCAACTTCAATATTGTCAGCGATATTTTGCAACTCTTTTGCTGCAAATTCAGCTCTTTTTAGGGCTTCACTTGAGTGCTCAAAAGCATTTTTAACTCTATCGGCAAATTTGTTTATATGACTTGAAGCTTCTTTTAATTCATCTTCACCGCATATATCAACCATCAAAGGAGTATTTTGAGTCATAATATCTACATTGGAAAGTTCTTTTGCACGATTTACAAAGTTTTCCATGTGCCTTTCTAGTGCTCTAGCGGTAAAATAAGTAAAAAATATGATAAATAGTGCTAAAACACCTGATATATATAGAAAGTTTTTAATAAAATTAGTTTTTTCTCTACTATAGTCAGTATAAAGCCACACAGCTTCATCCATAGTTTTAAGTAGCTTTGTATTGTTATTGTGTATATAAGTCATATTTACATCTATTTTAGTCTCTTTAGCTATTAAATTATTGATATAAAGTTTAAATTTTTTCCAATATTGGTAATTGTTTGATACACTTTTATATAACTCTGTTGTTTCTTTAACTTTTTTATCATCTATAAAAGACTGTATAGTTCTATCATACATTTTCATAGCTTCATAATATGTATAATAATAACTTTGTGAAAAAGTATCTATGTATCTTACAAGATAAAGTCCCATTCTTTGAGATAGCATTCTTTGGCGACCTGACAAATCTATATATGAACCGGGAAGTTTACACTTGACCATCTCTTTTACGACTTTATCTGATATTTTTAAAATATCATCAAATTTATTCATCATTACTTCTTTATCTTTTTTTACTCCTTTTATATCCTTTTCTAATTGTATAATTTTTTCTTTAAAAGGTTTCCATAACTTTAAAACCGAGTTAAGTTTATTTTTAATATCACTATTTGGCGGTTTATATACACCTAATTTTTTATCTCCTTTTATCAATATATAAAGATTTTTTTCAAAAATTTCTATATCTTCATTTAAATTTTGAAAGTTAAAATTTTCAGAACTTTTTATATAAAATATCTCTTTAGTTATTTTTTGTGAAAGCATTCTTTGGCGACCGGCAATATTGATAATGTATGAATCGCCCTCTTGTTTTTTATTTAAATATATAGTCAAAACTATATTTGTGATAACTATAAGAGAAAGCATACCGCCTATAAAATGTATCTTACTGCTTATCTTTGTTAACATTTTTTATCCTCTATTCATATATATTTTTTAATTCTTCTATATTTTTAACTTTTATTTTACCGTTTCTCAACTCTATAAGAGAATTTCTTGCCAATTTTTTGAGAATTCTCGAAAGAGTTTCAGGCTGCAAGTGAAGACAATATGCAATCTCATGCTTTTTCATATTATTAAAATCTTCAAGTTCATTGCAAATCTTATATGCAACTTTTGCCATACCGTCATAAACTATATCTCTATTTAAAATATACTGTAATTGTAATATGGATTGATATGATTCTTGTAAAATCCTTTTCATGATCTCAGATTTAGTTAAAAATAGTGATTTAAATTTTTTGACTTCGATCAATAATATTTGACACTCTTCCAATGCTTCAACACTGTAAAATACACCAAGAGGATCATTTTCTACACAAAGATTTGATACAGTATATATAAATGAGTTTTCTTCAAGTCTATTTAAAAATATTTCACTATCAAATCTATTTACTTTATAAAGTTTGACTGTTCCTTTTATGAGAAAATATATATATTTCAACTTCTCTTTTTCATAAAAGATCGTATTACCTTTTGGATAAAGTTCAATCCTTGATATAGATTTAAGAACTCCCAATTCATCGCTATTTAATGA
>JALVWI010000033.1 GCA_027038335.1 Campylobacterales bacterium
CATATATAAAAAGTGACATTAAAAATGCATTGTACCATTTAAAACCGCTTGAAACAGCCAAAAGCCCAAAAGCAAAACCAAGTACAGTATATCCCATCATTACCGGGATAGATACTTTAAAAGCTATTTTTAATTCTTTTGTATGCACATTTTTCCTTCGGAAAAAAGCTTAGAGCTAAGAGCATAGAGCTTAGAGCTTTTTTGAAATATTTGCAACAAAGTTGCAAATATTTTTTCGCTCTTTGCTCTTGGATCTAAGCTCTTAGCTTTTTTAGTGTGAGAGTATTTGACTTAAAAAGAGCTTAAGTCTATCTGATTCAGGATTTTCAAAGAAGCTTTCAGGATCATTTTCTTCTATGATTTGACCGGATTCCATAAAGATAACTCTATTTGCCACCTTTTTTGCAAAACCCATCTCATGAGTTACACATATCATCGTTCTATCTTCCTGAGCTAATTCTATCATAACATCCAAAACTTCAGCAACCATTTCGGGATCTAGTGCGGAAGTCGGTTCATCAAAAAGCATAACGGAAGGATTTTTACATAAACTTCTAGCGATCGCAACTCTTTGTTGCTGACCGCCGCTTAGTTGATTTGGATATTTTTTAGCTTGATCGGCTATACCTACTCTTTCAAGATACTTCATCGCAGTTTCAATAGCCTCTTTTTTAGGAGTCTTTTTTACCCATATAGGAGCAAGAGTCAAATTGTCAAGCACGGTTAAATGTGGAAAAAGATTGAAGTGTTGAAAAACCATAGCAACATCTTCCCTGATAGCTTTTATCTTTTTTACATCATCACATACCTCTATGCCGTTAACGGTGATAGTACCCTCTTGGAACTCTTCAAGATAATTTATACATCTTATAAGGGTAGATTTGCCTGAACCTGAAGGTCCACATACTACAACAATTTCACCTTTTTTTACATTTAAATTTATATCTTTTAAAACATGAAAATCGCCATACCATTTATTTAAATTTTTTATCTCTATTATATTATTTTTTTCCATTTTTTATCCTACTTCAAATCAGTATTAAATCTATCTTCTAAATGTTTACTATATTTGCTCATAGCAAAACAAAACACCCAAAAAACTATCGTAACAAAAACATAACCCTCTTTTTCAAAGCCTAGCCAATGAGTATCCGTACTAGTTAGCTGTACCATGGCCAAAAGATCAAAAAGCCCGATGATAAGAACAAGAGTAGTATCTTGAAATAGAGCTATAAATGAGCCGACAAGATTTGGAATAGCAACTTTTAAAGCTTGAGGTAAAATTACCAAAAGCATCTTTTGCCAGTATGAAAGTCCAATGGCATCTGCTGCTTCATACTGTCCTTTTGGGATAGATTGCAAACCGCCTCTTATAATCTCCGCAATATAAGCTGCTTGAAAAAAGGAGATACCAATAAGTGCTCTTAAAAGTTTATTGAAGTTTACACCCTCAGGAAAAAATAGTGGCAATATTACCGAAGACATAAAAAGAATAGTAATAAGCGGAACTCCTCTAATAAACTCAATATAAGTTACACTTACGCTTTTTATAATAGGTAGATTTGATTGTCTTCCAAATGCAAGTATAATACCTATAGGAAATGATGCTACAATACCGACTCCGGCAACTATAATAGTCAACATCAATCCGCCCCATTTACTTGTATCTATAACTTGCAGTCCAAATACGCCGCCTCTTATTAGATAAAATGATACAATCATATATAGTATAAAAATAGCTATCTTTAATACATTATTTTTTAAAAATTTAAAAAGCAATACTACTATTCCAAATAGTATATACACCGTATTTGGTCTCCAATGTAAATTTAGTGGATAAAAACCGTACATATACATATCCCATTTGGCCTTTATAAAAAGCCAACAAGCACCGTTACCGGTACAATCAGCTCTACTATTCCCTGCAAAGTGGGCATCCAATATTGCCCATTTTATAAACGGTGGGATAATAACATATAAGATATACAATCCTAAAAGCGTCAAAGCTGTATTTAGCGGAGATGAAAATAGATTTTCTCTAAACCATCTTACAAAACCTCTTGAAGTTATCGGAGCAGGTCTAGATTGAACTTTTTCATATACCATATCATCGCTCCTTTATTTTCATTTTATGGTTTATAAAATTTAGTATCGCAGAAACTATAAGACTTATGACAAGATAAACAGCCATTGTCATTGATATCATCTCTATAGCTTGACCTACCTGATTTAGAGCTGTTCCGGCAAATACCGTAACAACTTCCGGATATCCTATAGCTGTTGCTAAAGATGAATTTTTTACTACATTTAGGTATTGATTTATTGTAGGAGGAATAGCTATCCTTATAGCTTGCGGCAATATAACAAGTTTTAATGATTGGTAAGGGGTCAATCCTATAGAAGCCGCCGCCTCTTTTTGTCCTTTTTTAACCGCCTCAATACCGCTTCTTATAGCTTCAGCTATAAATGTTGCGGTATATATTGTAAGTGCAAACGCAAGAGCTAAAAATTCCGGAGAAAAAACTTTGCCGCCTCTAAAATTAAATCCTTTTAAATGGGGTATATCCCATTGTATTGTATTTGGTGCAAAAAGATAAAATATATAAGGAACAACAAAAAGTATCAAAATACCCCACGGCAAAAAGAAAAACTCTTGACCGGTCTCTTCTTGTCGTTTATTTAACCATTTATTTATGAAATAATCAATCAATATAGCCGTTATAATACCTGCAAGTATATACCATCCACTCTCTCCAAAAATCGGTCTAGGAATGATAAAGCCACGATTGTTTAAAAAGATAGAATTAAAAAATTCTATACTTTGTCTAGGACTTGGAAGGGTTGCCAAGACAACATTATACCAAAAAAGTATCTGTAAAAGTATAGGAATATTTCTAAAAGTATCTATATATGCACTAGCTAATTTTGCTATAAGCCAGTTTTTTGAAAGTCTTGCCACACCGATAAAAAGTCCGAGTATTGTCGAAAGCACAATTGCCCAAAAGGATACTATAAGAGTATTTAAAACACCTACCTCAAAAACTCTCCAATAAGTAGAAGTTTCACTATAAGGTATGGGTGACTCATTGATGGCAAAACCAGCTGTAGTATTTAAAAAAGCAAAACCTGTTTTTATGCCTCTTTGTTCTATATTGTGAACTGTATTTACACCAATATACCACAAAAAGGCAACCAATCCAATAACAGTTAAAAGTTGAAATACAATACCTCTAACTTTTTGGTTTCTTAAAAGCGATAACATCTCTCTCCTTTGTAAGACTAGAGGGCAAATTAGCCCTCTACAAATATGATTTTTATTTTAGATAATTTTATCTAAATGGAGGAGAATATTGAAGTCCGCCTTTTTTCCAAAGAGCATTTAAACCTCTTTTTATCTTAAGCGGAGTTTTGGGTCCAACATTTCTATCAAATGATTCACCATAGTTTCCAACTTGTTTAATAACATTATATAGCCAATCTTTTTTTAAGTGAAGATTTGCAGCCATATTGCCTTCAACTCCTAACATTCTTCTAATTTCAGGATCTTTTGAATGAGCTCTTAAGTCATCAACATTTTTACTAGTTATTCCCTTCTCTTCTGCACCAATTAAACCAAAAAGTGTCCATTTTACTATATTGAACCACTCATCATCACCTTGTCTAACAACTGGACCCAAAGGCTCTTTGGATATAATTTCAGGAAGCACTACTGATTTTTCAGGATCTTTCATCTTAACCCTTAGAGAGTAAAGTTGAGATTGGTCAGTTGTTAAAACATCACATCTTCCAGTCTCATAACCGTTTAAAACCTGATCATTTGTATCATAAGCAACTAGTTTGTACTTCATACCGTGACTTCTAAAATAATCCGCTAAATTAAGCTCGGTAGTAGTTCCTGTTTGCAAACAGATAGAAGCACCATCAAGTTCTAAAGCACTTTTTACACCTAGTGACTTATGCACCATAAAACCTTGACCGTCATAGTAATTTATACCAGCAAAATTTAAGCCCAAAGATGTATCTCTAGTTTCAGTCCAAGTTGTATTTCTAGATAGCAAATCTATCTCACCTGACTGAAGTGCGGTAAATCTCTCTTTTGCATTAAGGTTTACATATTTTACCTTATTTGCATCACCCAATACCGCTGCCGCAACCGCTCTACAGATATCGACATCAAGTCCGTGCCATTTACCGCTTGCATCAGCTTCAGCAAATCCCGGAAGTCCTGTATTGATACCGCATTTTAAATATCCCTGTTTTATCGTATCAGATAAAGTACCGGCATTTACACTAAGTGCCATTGTTGATGCCGCTAGTATTGCACTAATAGCAACTTTTGACAAAATCTTCATACTATCTCCTTTTCTTATTTTATTCATTTATATTATACTAACTTATCATTAATCAATGCAATAATTAAAGAAAAAATTTGGAAGTTGTAATATTTATTGAAAAATTGTTACATATAGTTACAGCGAGATACAAGAATGGAAAATGGAGAATGAAAAATTGAGAATGGAGAACTTAGGAAAGAAGAAAGTGTTATTATTCTTTACACCTTTACATACAGAAAGCGGAAAGCTCTT
>JALVWI010000034.1 GCA_027038335.1 Campylobacterales bacterium
GACATACTCTATGGAATTTGACCATTATGATGAAGTTCCAAAAAATGTAGCTGAAGAAATTATCAAAAAAAGAAACGGATAGGAAAGATTAAAGCGGAGAGCAAAGAGCTTTCCGCTTTCTGTATGTCTCTTTTTTCTAAAACCCAAATCCTACATCCTAAAATCTCAAGCCCAACTCTTCGCTGTAACAATATGTAACAATTCCTCAATAAATAATATAACTTTTATATTTTTCTTTCAACTATATGTATTGATTAATGATAAGTTAGTATAATATAAGTGAGATAAATTTAACAAGACAAAGGAGGAAACATGAAAATGTTGTCAAAGATTGCCATTTCTACACTACTTGTAGCTTCAACAATGGCACTAAGTGTAAATGCTGATACATTGCATGATGTACAAAGCAGGGGTTATTTAAAATGCGGTGTAAATACCGGACTTCCCGGTTTTTCATCTGCTGATCAAAGCGGTAAATGGAGCGGTATTGATGTAGATGTTTGTAGAGCTGTAGCTGCTGCAGTTTTAGGAGATGCTTCTAAAGTTAAATATACTCCTTTGACAGCTAAAGAGAGATTTGCTGCTTTGCAAAGCGGTGAGATAGATATACTCTCAAGAAATACAACTTGGACAGAAACAAGAGATAGTTCACTTGGTCTTAATTTTGCAGGTGTTAACTTTTATGACGGTCAAGCTTTTATGGTTCATAAGTCTTTAGGTGTAAAACATGCAACAGAGTTGAGCGGTGCTTCAGTGTGCGTCCAGTCAGGAACTACAACTGAACTTAATCTTGCAAGTTACTTTAAGTCTCATGGAATGACATACAAATCAGTTTCTTATGATACAACTGCACAAGTAAGAAACGGTTATGAGAGTGGAAGATGTGATGTAATGACTTCAGACTCTTCTCAGCTTCATGCATTGCAAACTACACTTAAAAACCCAAGCGGTTCAGTGATACTACCTGAAATCATCTCAAAAGAGCCTTTAGGACCTGTTGTTAGACAAGGTGATGATGTATGGTTCAATATAGTTAAATGGTCATACAATGCTATGGTTGCAGCAGAAGAGAGAGGAATAACTAGTAAAAATGTTGATAAATTAAAAGCAACTTCAAAAGATCCTGCAATTAGAAGAATCTTAGGCGTTGAGGGTAAACTTGGTGAAAATCTTCACTTGAAAAAAGATTGGGCATACAATATCATAAAACAAGTTGGAAATTATGGTGAATCTTATAAGAGAAATGTCGGTATGGATTCTCCTTTGAAGATAAAAAGAGGTTTGAATGCACAATGGAAAGATGGTGGTTTACAATATTCTCCTCCATTTAAATAAAATATTTAGATAATAATTGAGCAGGAAATTTTTTCTGCTCAATTATTTGCATAAAGGGAATTAAATGCCATTATTTTTAAGAGATAGGAAGATAAGAGGTTATATATTTCAGCTTATTACTATCATAGGTGTAGTTGCTTTTTTGTGGTATATTGGTACAAATACTGTTCACAATATAGAACAAAGAGGCATAAAAACAGGTTTTGGATTTTTACATTCAACTGCCGGATTTGGTATAGATGATACGCCTATATCTTACAATCCTTCAGATACTTACGGTAGAGTTTTTTTAGTAGGTTTATTAAATACTCTTATAGTATCTTTTTGGGCTATAGTACTTTCAACTATCGTGGGATTGATAATAGGTGTTTTAAGGCTATCAGAAAACTGGGTAGTTAAAAAATTGGCTGCGGCATATATAGAGATATTTAGAAATATACCTATACTTTTGCAGATACTTTTTTGGTACAATGTTGTATTAAGATCATTGCCTTCTCCTAGACAAAGTATAAATTTATTTGGAAAAATATTTATAAATAATAGAGGGGTTTATATACCTGAACCTAGTTGGAATTCTACTACTATATCGGTAATTATTTCAGTCGTAGCAGTAGTAATTTTTATATATTTTTTAAATAAATGGTCAAATAAAAGACAAGAATTAACGGGTCAAGAATTTCCTGTGTTGCCGGTTGCTATTGTATTGTTTATAATAGCTCCGATAATCGGTTATTTTGTAGGTGGAGCAAATTTTGATTTTTCTTATCCGCATTTAAGAGGTTTTAATTTTCAAGGAGGAAAGCAGTATTATCCTGAATTTGTTGCATTGACTATGGCGATTACAATTTATACGGCAACTTTTATAGCTGAAGCTGTAAGAAGTGGTATAGAAGCAGTTGCCAAAGGACAAAAAGAAGCAGCAGCATCTCTTGGTTTGACTCCTTATCAAGCACTTAAGCTTGTTATTTTACCTCAAGCTATAAGGATAGCTATACCGCCTACCATAAATCAATACTTAAATATAGTCAAAAACTCATCTTTAGCAACTGCAATAGGATATCCTGAGTTGGTTACTGTTTTTGCAGGTACTACACTCAATCAAACAGGTCAGGCTATAGAAATTATCTCTATTACTATGTTGGTATATTTGCTTATTAGTTTAATAGTATCAGCTATTTTAAATTGGTTGAACTTTAAAATGAAAATAAAGGAAAGATAAAGTGGCTGTTTATGAAAGAGTAGAAAGTAAAAAAGCACCATCAAATTCTAAGGGTATTATGCGTTGGATGATGGACAATCTCTTTTCATCACCTTTAAATTCAGCATTGACTATTTTGGCTATTGCATTTTTGCTTTGGATAATACCTCCTTTTATAAAATGGTCTATTATAGATGCCAATTTTAAAGGCACGACTAGTCATGACTGTACGGGTGACGGTGCTTGTTGGGTGTTTATAAAAATGAAATTGGATATGTTTTTATATGGATTTTACCCTATAGCTGAAAAATGGAGAGTCAATTTAACTTATGGTTTATTTTTTCTTTTGATGATAGCTTTTAAATATTTAAAAAGTTCTATCGGTAAAATTATTCTTGCATTGGTTTATTTTATTATAGCTTTTATACTTATAAGAGGCGGTATGTTTGGACTTGTTGGAGTTGAAACAACTAAATGGGGAGGCTTACTTCTTACTATTGTCATATCAGCTGTCGGTATAGTTTGCTCTTTGCCTATCGGTATAATTTTTGCATTTGGACGAACTTCAGACTTGCCTATCATAAAAAGTATATCTGTAACTTATATAGAATTTATTAGGGGTGTTCCTTTGATAACCATTCTTTTTATGTCATCAGTTATCTTACCGCTTTTTTTCCCAGAGGGTATAACTTTTAACAAGCTTTTAAGAGCTTTGATAGGAATAACACTTTTTGAAGCGGCATATATTGCTGAAATTATTCGCGGAGGAATGCAAGCTATTCCAAAAGGTCAATATGAAGCAGCAGATGCCATAGGACTTTCGTATTGGCAAAAAATGCTTCTGATCATTCTCCCACAAGCTATGAAAGTTGCTATTCCAAATCTTGTAGGAACATTTATAGCACTATTTCAAGATACAACTCTTGTTCTTATTATCGGACTTTTTGATCTATTGGCGGTTGTACAACTTGCTAGTAGTGACTCTCACTGGTTGGGATATGAAACTGAGGGGTATGTATTTGTTGCTATAGTATTTTGGGTATTTTGTTATGCTATGTCAGTTTTTAGTAAAAAGTTAGAGAATAGATTTAATACCAATTTAAAGTAGGATAAAATGGAAAATAAAAAAGATATTATAAAGATAAAAAATCTAAATAAATGGTATGGCGATTTTCATGTCTTGAAAGATATAAATTTGAATGTTAAACAAGGTGAGATTATAGTAGTAGCAGGACCTTCAGGAAGCGGTAAGTCAACTATGATAAGATGTATAAATTATCTTGAACAATTCCAAGAGGGTAGTATAAGTGTTAATGACATAGAAGTTTGTGATGATATTAAAAAGATAAAAGCTATCAGGGAAGATGTTGCCATGGTTTTTCAACATTTCAATCTTTTTCCTCATCTTAGCATACTTGATAATTTGATCTTAGCACCGATGTGGGTTAAAAAAACACCTAAAAAAGAGGCTATTGAAACTGCTATGATGTATCTTGAAAGAGTTGGTATTGCAGATCAAGCTAAAAAATATCCTAACCAATTAAGTGGTGGTCAGCAGCAAAGAGTTGCAATTGCAAGAAGTTTATGTAAAAATCCTTCTATTATGTTATTTGATGAACCGACTTCAGCACTTGATCCTGAAATGATTTCTGAAGTTTTAGATGTTATGATCGAGTTAGCTCAGGAAGATAGGACAATGGTATGTGTAACTCACGAGATGGGTTTTGCAAAAAAAGTAGCTGATAGAGTTATTTTTATGGAATCAGGACAAATCATAGAAGAGAATGATCCTGAAAACTTCTTTGAAAACCCAGAATCTGATAGATTAAAACTATTTTTAAGCCAAATACTTTCACATTAATCGAAAGGAATGAAGGCATAAATAGTTGAAAAAAGGTTTACTTGAAAGAGAATTGAAGATAGCTTTTAAAGTATCTATCCCGGTAATGATGGGATATACTGTACTTGGTTTTGCTTTTGGGCTTTTGGCTGTTTCAAGCGGTTTTAAATGGTACAATGCATTTTTAATGTCACTTTTTATATATG
>JALVWI010000035.1 GCA_027038335.1 Campylobacterales bacterium
TTACCTTTGTTTCATCTACTCCTATACATAAAAATGAAATATTTGAAATACTTTTAAATGTGTTGGATTCCAAGGGATATACTATAGTAAAAGATGGTAATTTCTTAAAAATTATCAGACTCTCAGAGGCTACTAGAAACAATTTGCAAGTTTACAAGCCGAAAGATTATATAAAATCAAACGGCGAAATGATAACTAAGCAAATAACTTTAAAAAATGTAAGTGTAAATATAGTAGCTTCCAAGATACGACAGTTTTTATCAAAAACAGGTAGATTGATAACTGTCAAAGAAAACAATACTATGTTTATTAGCGATTACCCTAAAAATATAAAAACTATACAAAGAGTTGCAAACTTAATAGAAAAAGATAGAGAAAAAGTTGTCAATGTGCTTGAGATAAAACATGCAAAACTAAGAGATATGTACTCACAAGCTTTACAAATCGCTAAAAATCTTTTTAACCAATCTATTCCATACAATAGGATAAATATCCTCCAAAACAAAGAGTTAAATTCTCTAATTATTATAGGGCTTAAGCAAAATGTTCAAAAACTTAAAAACGAGTTGACTAAGCTTGATAGAGAAAAAGTAAAAGAAGCACAAATCACCAAGATAATCACTCTTAAAAATATAGATGCCAAATCAGCTTTTGCAACACTTTCTCAGGTAATTGCAAAAAGAAAATATAAAGATATATCAAATAAACCAAATATTTCATACTCAAAAGAGATAAATGCTATCATTCTTATAGGAAAACCTGAAGTCATTGAACCGCTTAAAATGACTCTAAAAGAGCTTGATAAAGAGAAATACCAAGTATATGTTCAAGCTAAAATTATAGAGATAAGCGAACAAAAAGCAAAGCAGATCGGTATAAAGTATGGGTTGGTTGGAGGTGGAGTATCATCCTCTTCACTTTTAACATTTTCGAGCAATTTTGGTGCAGGTGCACTTGATATAGTTAAAGAAGCTGGTAGCTATTTTTCTGATTTGAGTAATATTTCAGCAAATTTAGCTCTAAATGCCGCTATATCATTTTTAGAAACCAACGGAGCTTCCCAAACCATATCCAATCCTTCTATTCTTTGTGTTAATAACTTAGAGTCGTCTATATATGTAGGTAAAAATAAATCTTTTCTTGTAGGAAAAACTACCAATGCTAGTGGAACTACGGCAAACTATCAAAGAGAGGATATAGGCTTAACTCTTAAGGTTAAGCCTAGAGTTGCCAGTAATGATAAAGTTACTCTTCAAGTTAATACAATTTTAGAAAATGTTGACCAAAGCGATAAAGATAATGTTGATAGACCAACTACAACTAAGCAAGAGGTAAAAACACAAGTTATAGTAACAAATGGTGAAAGCATAGTAATAGGTGGACTTTTGCAAAATACTCAGTCAGTCAATAAGCAAAAAATACCTCTTTTGGGCGATATTCCACTTTTAGGTGGACTTTTTAGACATAAAGAAACAATGATTGACAAAAAAAGTATAGTTGTTGTTTTGACTCCTTATATCATTTCTAAAAGTTCAAGCTTGGGAAAACTCCAAAAGTTTTTGGCAATTTACGGAAAAATGCAAAAAGAATACAATAAAAATATTTTTTCAAAAATTGAAAAAAGAGTTAAAAAAAATAAACTTAAAGTAAAAAAAGATACTGATATAACATTTGATGATATGATGGACGATCACTAGAGATGGATAATATTACTTCTTTTGAACTTTATCATGATATAGACCTTCAACCCATAGAAGATAAGCAGATAGATACCTCTCTTGCTCTAAAAAATTATCTTCTTTTTACAATTATAGAAGATAAAGTAACAGCCTGCAGTTCTAAAGAATATTTGCCCAAATCTCTTGCTTATTTTGCTAAACTAAAGGAAGAATATTCTTTTATTGTGCTTGATGATGATTCTTATGAAAGACTTTACAACAGGTATCTTGAACTTAGAGCAGACAAAGAGATAGCTTCTATGCAAGAAAGTGGCGAAGAAGATGTCAGTGAAGAGGAGTTTTCTTTAACAGAATTTTTAAGAACTTCTTCTGATATTCTCTCTTCAGAAGAGTCAGCTCCCATTATCAAGTTTGTAAATTCACTCTTTTATCAAGCTATTAAAAAAAGAGCAAGTGATATACATATAGAAACCCATGAAAAAAGAGGTGAAGTAAGATTTAGAATAGATGGGGTTTTGAGTAAAAATACAGACTTAGATCCGGGTATAGTAAACCTTATCATAAGTCGTATAAAAGTTATCTCCAATCTTGATATAAGTGAAAAAAGGATACCCCAAGACGGAAGAACTCAAGTAAAAATTTCAGGTAAAATACTTGATGTAAGAGTATCGATACTGCCGACTTATTACGGCGAAAAGGTTGTCATGAGGATGCTTATGCAAAGTGAAGATATTCCTCATATAGATGAGCTTGGTTTCTCACCTACTATATCAAAGCATTTTGAACCGCTTTTGAACCACTCTCATGGGATTATACTAGTAACCGGACCAACAGGAAGCGGAAAGTCCACTACACTTCATGCATTTTTGCAAAAGATCGCAACTCCTTCTCAAAATGTTATAACCGTTGAAGATCCGGTAGAATACAAAGCTGACAATATCAATCAAATACAGATAAACGAAAAAGTAGGGCTTACTTTTGCCTCAGCTTTGAGATCAATCCTTAGACAAGATCCAGATATCATTATGATAGGTGAGATAAGAGATGAAGAGACTGCTACTATGGCAGTTAGAGCCGCTCTTACAGGTCACTTGGTACTCTCAACACTTCATACCAATAATTCAACTGCAACTATCACAAGACTTAGTGATATGGGCATAAAACCTTTTTTGATTTCTTCGTCAGTACTTGGTGTACTTTCTCAAAGATTGGTTAGAATACTTTGTCCATATTGTAAGCAAGAAGATAAAATAGCTGAGAATTTCACTGAAAATTATAATCTTCCAAGAGATAAAAAGTATTATAAAGCTGTTGGATGTAGAAAATGCAACTACACCGGATATATGGGTAGAAAAGTTATAGGGGAATTTTTAAAGATAGATAATGACTTTAAAGAACTTTTCAAAACTACCACAAATGATCATGAGTTAAGAGAGTTTGCTATAAAAAAAGGTATAGTAACTATAGCTGACGAGTTAAAAGAGTTACTCGTTAACGGTGAAACATCTTTAGACGAGGCTATAAGGATAGGTTTGAATGACGACTAAGAGTGCTTTTACTCTTATGGAAGTACTTATTGCAGTAATGCTTATATCTATAGTAGTTATAGGTATTTTAAGAGTGGGTGACCAAGAGAGGAAGATTATTCATCATGCAGAGAACAGTTCCAAAGTAAGTGAAAAAATTTCACTATTTATTGATACATTAAAACCTAAAAAAGATCAAAAAAAGATAAAATTTGATCTCTATCTAAAAAATCTTAAAATCAATTCCAAAGATAGAAAAAAATTAGATGATACATTTACTTATAATTCATTTTTAAGTAAAACAATAGGAGACAAGAGCAATTCTGTTCAGAAAGATGATGCAAAACAAAAAAACTCTATGTTTGAAATATACAAACAAACTTTTAGAGATAAAAATGGATATACCACTTCTTACTATAGGATAATAAGAGAATAAAACTCTCATGTTTTCCAAAAACAGAAATAAAAATAAAATAAGCCTAGAGCTAAGTGCCAAGTGCTTAGAGTCTTTTAGCTCTCAGCTTAATCCGAAGGATTTTTAGATGAAAAGAGGTTTTACACTTATAGAAATGATTATAGCTGTTGCGATTTTTTCTTTGGCTATGATTTTACTCTATGATGTTATCAATATACTAAATAAAACCAAAGATAGAGAAATAGCTTCATATAAACAGTATCATAAATTACAAGAGCTTAAAAGATTATTTTATCAAGATATGATGTATTCATCACAACTTAAAATAGATAATTCAAAAAAAATAGTTTTATTTAAAACAAAAAATTCATTATATGGATACAATAACCCTTATATAGAGTATATTTTAAAAAAAGAGATACTATATAGAGTAGAATCATATCAAAAACTAACTCTCAATCTTAAAAGTTCAGAACTTGAAGATGCAAGGGTTCTGGTGCTTTTGAAAAATTGTAAAGATATACTATTTTTTAAAGACAAAAAAGGAATAAATATATATCTAAAGGAAAAATCAAGTCATATTTTTAAAGTTAATTTTTTACTTTTTAATTATATTAATTAATTATTGATATTTTAATATTAATCTTGAAATTTAATATTTAATAAGATATAATGTTTCTAAAGTTTAGAATTGATAAGTTGATAAGAATAATCTTATCCAATGGTCTAGAAAAAGAGATAATGTCAAATTTTTTCTGTAAATTCCTCATCAACTTCATAATCATGTTCCAAATCTTCCCACGAAACATACTTTCTATCCATCCATTTGGCATTGGTGTCCACTGCCAAAGGTATCAATAATCTAAGAACTGATCCCTCACTTGGAAAAGCACCTACAACTTTTGT
>JALVWI010000036.1 GCA_027038335.1 Campylobacterales bacterium
ACTACCGCGGCATGGAGTTGATTGGCATCTCTTTGAGGAGCTGAACAGCCTTCATTATAACTTACATAACTTCCTTCATCAGCTATGATAAGTGTTCTTTCAAACTGACCCGTATTCATAGCATTTATCCTAAAGTAAGTGCTAAGCTCCATAGGACATCTTACCCCTTTTGGAATATACACAAAAGTACCGTCGGTAAAAACCGCGGAGTTTAATGCCGTAAAGTAGTTATCATTCATCGGCACTACTGAAAACATATACTTTTTAACAAGTTCGGGATGATCTTTTATAGCTTCTGAAATTGAGCAAAATATGATGCCTTTTTTCTTTAACTCTTCAGAAAATGTGGTCTTGACCGAAACTGAATCCACAACAGCATCTACCGCGATACCTTGGAGTTGCTTTTGCTCTTCAAGAGGGATACCTAGCTTTTCATAAGCTTCAAGAATTTTAGGATCTACCTCATCAAGAGAATTTACACCCTTTTTGGGAGCTGAAAAATATGAAATTGATTGATAATCGATAGGCTTATACTTTAAATGAGCCCAATGAGGCTCTTTCATGCTTTTCCATTTTTCAAAAGCTTTAAGCCTAAGCTTTAGCATCCATTCAGGCTCATCTTTTTTATGAGATATATAAGATATAACTTCTTCATTTAGTCCCGGAGGAACGGTATCTTGGTCTATATCTATCTCAAAACCTAAAGAATACTCTCCTGAGACCGCCTTATTTAACTCTTTGTTGGACATAATCCTATCCTTGCTTAACAATTTTTTGGTATTATAGCAATGTTAGTTTAAATAGGACTTAAATTGTCCTAATTATTTTTTCTTATTCATTTAGCCACTTTTTAGCCACTTTTATTTAGTATAATTCTCTCATAATTATTCCTAAAGGATTTTGCATGGGTGAGCTTTTTAGAACTTCTTTGTATGATGTACATAAAGAGTTAAATGCTAGAAATGTAAGTTTTTGCGGGTGGGAGATGCCTGTGCAGTATGAGAGTATCATCAAAGAGCATGATGCCTGTAGAAACTCTGCTGCACTTTTTGATATATCTCATATGGGGGAGTTTTTCTTCAAAGGTGATATAAAAAATAGCGGAGTAAATGAAAGCGTAACGCATGACCTTGTGAAGCTTCCTATAAGAAAGTGCAAGTATGGGTTTTTGCTAAATGAAAGAGGCGGTATTATTGATGATCTTATTATTTATAAGCTTAGTGAAGATGAGCTTATGTTTGTAGTTAATGCCGCTAGAACGGATATAGACTATAAAACTATCAAAAGTCGCCTAAGCTCTGGCGAATTTATAAATAGATCCAAAGAAATCTCAAAGATAGATATACAAGGACCAAAGTCCAAAGAGATGCTTAGAGAGTTTGTAGAGGTTGATTTGGATGAGTTAAAGTACTTTTCATTTGAGCAGAGTAAGTTTGACGGCTTTTCGTGTCTAGTTAGTAGGACAGGATATACAGGAGAGCTTGGATATGAGCTTTATATGAGCAATGATAAAGCTAAAGAGGTTTGGAAAAAACTTATGGCAAAGGGTGCAACTCCGGCAGGTCTAGGTGCAAGAGATCTTTTAAGGCTTGAGATGGGTTATAGCCTTTATGGAAACGAGCTAAACGAAGACACAACTCCGCTTGAAGCCAATCTTTCAATGTTTGTTAAGTTTGATACGGATTTTGTAGGCAAAGAGGCACTTTTAAAGCAAAAAGAGGAGGGAATAAAAAGACTAATTCTGCCTTTTAGAAGCTTAAACAGACGAGCTCCAAAACATGGAGATAAAATATACCAAAATAATAAACTTATAGGCGAAGTAACCAGTGGAGCATACTCACCCTCTTTGGGATACGGTATAGCTTTGGGAATGTTTGAGCTTGATAAATATGATGAAAACAAAGAGTTTGAAACAAGAAACGAAAGAGGAAGCATAAAAATGCAAAAAGATACTCTACCGTTTCTTAAGAAATAGTATTAAGTGCTAAGTGTTAAGTGTTAAGACTTCATGACACTTAACACTTAGCACATTATAAAGGAGTCAAAATGATAAAATATACAAAAGATCACGAATGGATAAAAGTCGAGGGCGATATAGGAAATGTAGGTATATCTGAACATGCGGTAGAGGAGCTTGGGGATATAACTTATATAGAAGCTCCAAATGTAGGAGATATACTCAAAGCCGGTGATGCTGTAGGATTTGTAGAGTCTGTAAAAGCTGCAAGTGATATATACTCTCCCGTTAGCGGAGAAGTGATAGAGGTAAATGAAATACTTCAAGATGAGCCTGAGGTCGTCAATACAGACCCATTGGGTGAAGGCTGGATATATAGGATAAAACTAAGCGATAAAAGCGAACTTGATAGTTTAATGAGTGAAAAAGAGTATTTTAAAATGATAAAAGAGTAGCACTAATCACGAATCACGAGTTACGAATTACGAAACAAAAGGATATCCATGCCATATACACCGCATACAAAAGAAGATATAAGCTCTATGCTTGATACTATCGCTCTTAAAGATGAGAGTGAGCTTTTTGATACTATTCCAAAAGAGTTAAGAGCAAAAAGTTTTGATTTGCCTGATGGAATGAGTGAATTTGAAGCTTATGACAAATTGAAAAAAATTGCCGAAAAAAATCAAAACGACAAAGTGCTTTTTATGGGAGGAGGATATTATGATCATATAATCCCCTCAATAGTTGATGCACTATCTATGAGGTCGGAATTTTATACAGCTTATACTCCATATCAAGCAGAGGCATCACAAGGTACTTTACAAGCTCTTTATGAGTATCAGTCGCTTATTTGTCGGCTTTTTGAGATGGATGTTACAAACGCTTCTATGTATGACGGAGGTACCGCTTTGGCAGAAGCTGCTTTAATGTCCATAAGAGTTAGAAGAAGAGAAAAAGTTTTGCTTGATTATAGAGTCAATCCTATCTATAAAGATATAGTAAAAACTTATCTAAAAACCAGAGGATTTGAAGTAGTAGAAGTCGGTGGAGAAGGGGTTGAATTTGATAAAGATGAGATAATCAGCCAAATAGATGAAAATGTAGCATCTTATATATTTCAAAATCCAAATTTTTTCGGCTCCATAGAAGAGTATGATGAAATCATTTCAGCTTTACATGACAAAAAAGCTTTGGCAATCGGTCTATTTTATCCTATAAGTTTGGGTATCTTAAAAACACCGGGTGAAATGGGTATAGATATAGCTTGTGCGGATGGTCAAAGCCTTGGTAATTATCTTGGATTTGGTGGTCCATCATTTGGGATAATGGCCACTAAAAGAGAGTTTATGAGGCAAATCCCCGGAAGAGTAGTAGGAAAAACAGTTGATAGAAATGGAAAAACTGCCTATGTTTTAACTCTTCAAGCAAGGGAGCAGCACATCAGAAGAGAAAAAGCAACTTCCAACATTTGTTCAAATCAAAATCTAATGGCACTAAGGGCTACTATATTTTTAAGCTCTATCGGGAAAGAGGGCTTTAAAGATATGGCAGAGCAAAATTTGCAAAATGCGAATTATCTAAAAGAAAAAGTATCTCAAATAGAGGGTATAAATGTGCTAAATAGAGCTTTTATATTTAATGAATTTGTTATAAAACTTCCAAAAAGCTCAAGTGAAGTTTTAAATAGCTTTAGAAAAAGAGGTATCTACGGCGGAATTGATCTATCAAAACTATATAAAAACTTTGAAAACTCTTTACTTGTAGCGGTTACTGAAAAAAGAACAAAAGAGCAGCTTGATGAGTATGTAAAAGTTTTAAAGGATCTGTTATGAATATATTTGAAGCATCAAAAAAAGGAAGAAGAGGAGTTAAACTTCCAAAGTCTAAGATAAAAAGTAGTATAAAACTTCCGCAAAATTTACTAAGAAGCGAGGAGGCAAAACTACCTGAACTTAGTGAACTTGATACCGTTAGGCACTTTACAAGACTATCATCAAAAAACTTTTCTATAGATAAAAATTTTTATCCTCTTGGCTCTTGTACTATGAAATACAATCCAAAAATTGAAGAGAAAGTAGCTTCATTGGAGCAATTTTTAAATGCTCATCCTTGGAGTATGATAGATGATAATTTTATAGATGATATACAGGGGTTGTTTGAAGTAGTAGATATGAGCGAAAAACTTTTGTGTGAGATAACAGGAATGGATGCATTTACTTTGATGCCTCAAGCCGGAGCTCATGGAGAAATGACAGGTATCATGCTCATCCACGCTTATCATCAACACAAAGGTAACAAAAAAAGATATGTCATAGTCCCCGACTCATCTCACGGTACCAACCCTGCCACAGCTTCTATGGTGGGATATGAAGTGATCACTATAAAAAGTGATGAAGAGGGTGTGATGAATTTGCAAGAGTTTAAAAAAGCTATGAGTGATGAGGTAGCTGCCGTGATGTTAACAGTTCCAAATACTTTAG
>JALVWI010000037.1 GCA_027038335.1 Campylobacterales bacterium
CAAGAGTTAGCCAAAAGAGTAGGCAACAAAAAAGCTTCAAGAGCAGTGGGAAACGCAAACGGCAAAAACCCCATAGCCATCATCATCCCCTGCCACAGAGTCATATCAAAAAACGGCTCTATCGGAGGTTTTAGCGGCGGAGTTGATATAAAGAGAAAACTTTTAGAGTTTGAAGGGATTGTTATATAATGCTTTTAAAGCCTTTTAAACATTTAAAAACTTATGTGTTTAAGACTGATTAAGAATCTCATCTAAAAAAACCTACTTAGATAAAGACATTGAGTAAAATTAATGTCAAAAATGATTAATAACTTGACTACTTAAGATAAATTAAGCTAAATATGTATATAATAAACATATACAAAAAGGGTAATTTATGGTATTTGATTGCTTAGATATTGATAGCATCATAGGATTTGATTGGGATGATGGCAATATACTTAAAAATGAAATCAAACACAATTTAAAGTGGCAAACTATTGAAGAGTTGTTTTTCAATGAGCCATTGGTGGTAGTGGAAGATAAAAAACATTCAGATGAAACTGAGTGTAGATGTTTGGCTCTTGGATATGTGGATGACGGTCGACTGATTAGTGTAATTTTTACTAAAAGAGATAACAAGATAAGAGTAATTTCCGCAAGAGCAATGAGTAAAAAGGAGAGAAAATTTTATGAAGAATTTACCAAAATTTGATAACCAACAAGATGAGATAGATTTTTGGGATAAGCACGATGCTACAGACTATTTTGATATGTCAAATGCAAAAGTTGTTAGATTTCCAAATCTAAAAAAAAGCACCAAGACTATTTCTCTTAGACTACCTGAAGATTTGCTTGAGAAGATAAAAGTAAATGCAAATGCCTTAGATGTGCCGTATCAATCTTTTATAAAAATGGTATTGCAAAAAGAGTTAAGATTATAAGAATATTTGATCAATATTGTAATATACCCTGAAAAAACTGCTATATAACACTCTCAAAAGCATCCTCAATTTTCAAGGCTTGATAATGCTCTTTTACATCGTGGCATCTTATGACGGTCGCTCCATTTTGCACAGCTTTTAAATGAAGTGCTAAAGTGCCGGGGAGTCTATCTTTTACTTTACTTGGAGTTATCATATCTATCATCGACTTTCTACTTGCTCCTACTAAAAGAGGGTATCCTAAAGATAAAAAATATTCCAAATGTTTTAAAAGCAAAAGGTTATGTTCAAGGGTTTTGCCAAATCCTATACCTACATCAAGTACAATATCATTTATACCGAAATTTTTTGCTTTATCGATTTGTTTTTTAAAAAATTCATAAACTTCCAAAAGCACATCATCATAAGTAGGATTTTTTTGCATATCTTTGGGAGTACCTTTCATATGCATTAAAATCACTTTTGCTTTATATTTGGCAGCTACTTTTGCTACTTCATCATTTGATAAAGCTGTTATATCATTTACTATACTAAAGCCCCTCTCTAGTGCATACTCTAAACATTTAGGAGAATAGCTATCAAGTGAAAAATCCACTTTTTCGTATAATTTTTCTTTATATATTCCATCAATGATAGGCTTAACTCTTTTTAACTCTTCATCTTCACTAACTGCAACACTACCCGGTCTTGAAGAAACTCCGCCTATATCTATGATGTCAGCCTTATCTTTTATCAATACCTCTATATGTTTTATAGCTTCACCTTCTTTAAATCTACTTCCTTCAAAAAAGCTATCTTCGTTGGCATTGACTACACCCATAAGTTTAACAGCTTCTTTTTTAGGTGTTTTTGAGTACTGTAAAACCTCTTTTGCAAACTCTTTCAAACCAAAAGGCTGAAGTTTTTCTTTTTTTGATAGTTTTTTAAGCTGAGCATTTGTTGCGATAAGCAAAGCATCTGAAATTATCTTTTTGCAAAGTATTGTATCTTTGTGTACTACTAAGTCAGCTCCAACCGACAAGGCATCTTGCTTTAGTATCAAAGCTGCGGGATTTTTTATCTCTTTTAGATACAAAAAGTTTAACCCCATTTTATCTTTTAGTATATGATTTCCCTCTTTGGTAGAACCTATTTTTTCCAATATTTTATTTTTATTCAATTTGTTCGATAATTTGATAATTTTCATTTATATTTCCTGTCTATGATAGTTGTGAGTACCAAATTTAGCAAAAAAGTTGATCTAGTATTTAACTCAGCCAATTTTAGAGCATTTTCAAAAACTTCTAACTCTTTTTCATCAAATTTCATAGAGTATTTATGTACTGCTTCATAAAAAATATCTTGAAGCAACCCTTTTAGCTCATTTTTTGAGATCCTTTGATGAACTTTTACAAACTCAAATATATCATTTAAGTTCATTTTTAAAAGATTTATCTCTATATTTCTCTCTTTTTTAGATTGTTTTAGGTTTACAATAGGAAGCCTAGATCTGATAGTCGGTAAAAAATTGGATTTTGAGTTTGATACTATAACAAATATAGTATTGGATGGGGATTCTTCAAGAATTTTTAAAAGAGAATTTTGTGCATAAGTATTAAAACTTTTTGCAAAAATGATGATAAATTTGTTTTTTTCCTCTTTTATATATGCTTCTTTTGTAATAGCTTTGGCATCTTCAAGCAAAAACTCATCTTTTTCAAATATTTTTATAAGATTACTTTTTATATCTACAAGTATATCATCTTTTATACTTGGAAAATCATCTCCTATGATGATAGTATTGGATGTCAGTTTCAACTCTATCCCAGATCTTCTATACTTATCTCATTAAACAAAACAGCATCTATACTTTTATCAAACAATCTTGCAAGTTGTATTAATTTTATATCCAAAAGATCATCACTTGAGTTTAGATAAAAGCTATTTTGAAGCTGTTCGTCCATTATCCACAAAAAACTTCTCTCACTACATTTTACTATTTGAGTTCTATGGGAACTACTTTGACCTATATAAAAAAACATATATCCATTTGGAAAAGAGATAGAAAGCATATCTTCTATCATGGCTATCTTCTCTTTTGAATTTGCTTCATCGATATTAATACAAAGTTCATCAAGACTTACTACAGGCAAAAGTGGTCTATTTTTTTCAAAACTATTTAAACTTTGAGATAAATATTTACCAAACCACTCTCTTTTTTTATCGGTCAAAATGATAAAAGTATGACCTGATAAAACACTTTTTAAAGCTGAGGATACAAGAGGTACCCATTCAAATCTCTTTTCTTCCATCCAACTCATCAAAGCATCATCTTCTCTGATAGCTTCAAGTGTCCATTGAAGAAACTTTTGCATTATTTATCCAAATTATAAGCTGTATGCAAAGCTCTTACAGCTAGCTCTCCATACTTTTCATCCACAATCATGGAAACTTTTATCTCACTTGTACTTATCATTTGTATATTGATATTTTCATTTGCTAAAGTATCAAATGCCTTACTTGCTACACCGCTATGAGACTGCATCCCTACACCTACTACCGAAACTTTTACAATACCGGGGTCAAATTCTATAAGTTCTGATGCACTTAATTCGCTCATAACTCTTTTTGCTTCACTAAGTTCATTTTCAGGAACCGTAAAACCAAGATTGGTAACTCCGTCAAGCCCTACATTTTGTATGATCATATCGACATTTATACCCTCGCTTGCAAGTCTGTTAAATATCCTTGCTGCGATACCGGGTTCATCTTTTACACCTCTTAAAGTTACTCTTGCTTGGTTTTTATCTAGTGCTATACCACTTACCAACGGTTTTTCCATGATATTTTCTTCCTTTGTTATCAATGTTCCTTCGTTATCATTAAAACTACTTCTAGTTACTAAAGTTACTTCTAATTTTTTTGCCAATTCAACTGATCTATTTTGTAAGACTTTTGCACCTAAACTTGCGAGTTCAAGCATTTCGTCGTAACTAATGATATCAAGTTTTTTAGCTTTCGGTTCAATCCTAGGATCAGTTGTATATACTCCGTCAACATCAGTATATATTTCACAAAGATCAGCTTTTAACGCACCTGCAATCGCTACCGCACTAAGATCACTTCCTCCTCTACCCAAAGTTGAAACTTCACCATTGCTTGTGATGCCTTGAAAACCTGCAACCACAACTATCTCATCATTATCCAAATGCTCTTTTATCTTGTTAGAATCAATGTTATCAATTCTTGCGGTTGTGTGTAAGCCATCCGTATAAATTCCAGCCTGTCTTCCGGTAAGCGCTACTGAGTTATATCCTTTTGACTGAAGAGCAATGGAAAGCAAAGAACTTGTAACTCTCTCTCCTGAACTTAAAAGTAGATCCATCTCTCTTTTTGGCGGACTATCCGTAAAATATTTTGCATATTCTATGAGTTTATTGGTTTCTCCGCTCATAGCTGAAACAACTACTACTATACTATTTCCCGCATCTTTGGCATTAGCAACTCTTTTAGCAACCTCTTC
>JALVWI010000038.1 GCA_027038335.1 Campylobacterales bacterium
ATCCTAAAAAAGCTCTCAGGTACTCCCATATCAAGATGGGATGAAAAGTTTGATATGAAATACTCCGATGAACCACCTTATGAGATACTTCAAAACTCTTATATACCTTTTTTTACGATGCAGGAGATGAAAAGATTTGCAAGATTTTGGGATCTTATTTACAATAGCGGTAACTTTCACAAAACAAAAGAGTTTATTTGGGCAGATACTACCGTATATGACGGCTTTTTAGAGCTTACAAGGTGGATATACTCCCAAACCAAATCAACTTACCAAATTTCACTTATGAGACTTAGTGAGCTTATTTTTAGATATTTGAGTGAAGTTAAAGGGTTGGATAAAAAGATGATAGCCCAAAATATACTAGACGACATCATAAGGGTTGAGGGACGAAAAGTCCCCGGATTTTTACACGAATATATAGATCATATCCCAAATCTTAAAAAAATGTCTCTTAACAAAGCAAGAAAAAGACAAATGTTACGAAATAAATAAAAGTTCTATTGGATTTGTTGTATAATTTGATATTTGCTTTTTAGGAGATAGAATGAAGATAAAAAGTCTTTTTGTAGCATCGCTTGAAGAGAATGCCGGTAGCTTAGTTATATCTATCGGACTTATGGGAGTTTTAAAAAGAAAGATACAAAAAGTAGCTTTCTTTAGACCGATTATCACAGAGGAATCTCCAAAAAATGATGACGATATAAACTTTATGATGGAACATTTTCATCTTAAGATGGATTATGATGATACTTATGTTTTTACTATGCTTGAGGCTGAGTCATTGATAGCTGAAAATCAAATAAACACTCTTTATGAAAAAATCATAGAAAAATTTGAATCATTGGAGAAAAAGTATGACTTTATACTCTGTGAAGGCATAAGCAAGTCTTTGTTTACTTCCACGGTTGATTTTGACATCAATTTAGAAATTGCAAAAAACATAGGAAGTCCGGTTGTCGGAGTTTTAAGCGGTAAAGATAAAACATCAAAAGAGATATGGGAAGAGATTAGGATAGAGGGTGAAACTATAAAAGAGGAGGGGTGTACACACTTTGCAACTTTTATAAATAGACTTAACAAAGAGTCTTTGATAGAATTGACAAATAAAGTTAAATGTTTAGAAAAAGATAATGTTCCTATCTATCTTTTGCCTGAAGTTAGAGAGTTATCCTATCCTACTATAGGCGAAGTCGGAAATCAATTGGGCTCAAGATATGTCATCGGGAAAGAAAAAGACCTTAAAAGAGTTGTTAAACAAAGCAAAATTGCAGCAATGAATTTGGATCATTTTCTAATAAGACTTGAAGACGGTGATCTAGTTATCACTCCGGGAGATAGGCTTGATATGATATTAGGCTCAATTACCGCAAACTATTCAAAAGATTTTCCTTCGATTTCAGGTATAGTTCTTACGGGAGGCTATGTACCTGATGAAGTTTTTATGAATCTTATAAACGGTATAGGACAATATACTATACCGATACTTACCTCTAGTGACGATACATTTAAAACAGCTATGAAAGTTAGCGAAACAAGAGCAAAAATTATGCCTTCAAGCTTAAATAAAATAGCTATAATAGAAGGGCTTTTCAACAGTTATATAAAATTGAAAAATATAGAAGAGATGATCGAAACCGTATCATCAAGCGATATAATGACTCCAGCAATGTTTGAGTATAGAATGTTTGAAAAAGCAAGAGCCAATCCAAAAACTATCGTTTTACCTGAGAGTGAAGATGAAAGGATACTAAGAGCTACTGAAATACTTCAAAGAAGAAGGGTAGTCGAGATAATACTCTTAGGAAATAAAGAGGATATTTTCTCTAGATGCTCATCTCTTGGCATCAAGCTTCGCGATAGTATCAAAATAGTAGATCCAAAAACAAGTAAATTAAGATCAAAATATGCCAACAAATTTTATGAACTTAGAAAAGATAAAGGAATGACGGAAGAGGGTGCTCAAGATATTATGAACAACAAAAACTATTTTGGTACTATGATGATATATATGGGTGATGCAGACGGTATGGTAAGCGGTGCAAATAATACTACGGCTGATACTATTCGCCCTGCACTCCAAATCATAAAAACAAAATCGGGTATTTCCATAGTATCAAGTGTCTTTTTTATGTGTCTTGATACAAAAGTTTTGGTATATGGGGATTGTGCGGTCAATCGAGATCCAAATGCTGAACAATTAGCTCAGATAGCGATATCATCAGCCGATACCGCAAAACTTTTTGGAATAAAGCCGATCGTTGCTATGCTTTCATACTCTACAGGTAGCTCAGGAAGTGGAAAGGATGTGGAAAAGGTTGCCAAAGCTACTCAGTTGGTCAAAAAGCTTAGACCTGACTTACTAGTAGAAGGTCCTATACAGTATGACGCGGCAATAGATGAAAAAGTAGCTAAGAAAAAGCTTCCAAACTCTAAAGTAGCGGGAAAGGCAACGGTATTTATATTTCCAGATCTAAATACCGGAAACAATACATACAAAGCAGTTCAAAGAAGTTCAAATGCCATAGCGGTAGGACCTGTACTTCAAGGGCTTAAAAAACCGGTAAATGACTTAAGCAGAGGCTGTCTTATAGAAGATATAGTAAATACTGTTGCCATTACTGCTATCCAAGCAGGGGAAGAAATATGAAGATTTTGGTATTAAATAGTGGTAGCTCGTCTATAAAATTTCAAATATTTGATATGAAAAATGTTACATCTATGTGTCATGGTATGATAGAACAAATAGGCGAAGAAATCGGGCATATTAATTTTTTTTATAAAGATAAAAGTATAACCAAAGAGTGCAATATCAAAAATCATTCTGAAGGTATCAAAATACTTGAAGATATTTTGATGAAAAATAGTGTTTTAAAGAGTTTTGATGAGCTAGGTGCAGTTGGTCATAGGGTGGTACATGGAGGTGAATATTTTAGCAAACCGACTATTATCAATAGTGATGTTATAGAAAAAATTGAAAAAGTCTCTCCTTTGGCTCCTTTGCACAATCCCGTAAATCTCATAGGTATAAAAGCTATATCAAAGGTAAATCCTTCTTTAGTTCAAGTGGCCGTCTTTGATACAGCTTTTCATCAAACTATTCCTGATTATGCTTATCATTACGCTTTGCCTTATGAATACTATACTAAAAATCAAGTAAGAAGATATGGTTTTCATGGTACTTCTCATTATTATGTAGCAAAAGAAGCTGCTAAAATATTACACAAAGATATAAATAATTGCAATCTTATAACTTTACATCTTGGCAACGGTGCAAGTATGGCAGCCATAGATAAAGGTAAAAGCATAGATACTTCTATGGGTTTTACTCCGTTAGAAGGGCTAGTTATGGGGACAAGATGCGGAGATATAGATCCTGCAATTATCTTTTATCTTTCTAAAAATTTAAACTTAAGCATTGATGAACTTGATAATATATTGAATAAAAAAAGTGGCTTAAAAGGTATATGTGATACAAATGACATGAGAGAAATAGAACAAAAAGCAAGTAGTGGTAACAAAAGAGCAAAACTGGCTTTGGAGATATTTTGTTATCGTATAAAAAAATATATAGGTGCTTATAGTATCGCTCTTGGCAAAGTTGATGCTCTTGTTTTTACAGGCGGTATAGGAGAACACTCATCAACAGTAAGAGAAAAAGTTTGTAACAATCTATATAATACTTTGGGCATCAAATTTGATCAAGATGCAAATATAAAACATAACACTGTTATTAGCAAAAATGATTCAAAGATAAAACTTTTTGTTATACCCACAAATGAAGAACTTGAGATAGCAAAACAGACTTATGAATTGCTAAATATATAAAAAATCCCTTTATTCTTTATGGTCTAAAAAGCTTTTTATTTTCTACAATTCTTTTATTTTTGGAACTATAATTGCTTTATTTTATAAAATAGTGTGATAATATCTCAAATTTTGCAATAGTATAAAAATGGAGTAGAGATGAAAAAAAAGGTTATTTTATTATTTATTACTTTGAGTATTGTTCTGCTTTCCGGATGTACAACCAAAATCGTAGATCCGAAAATAGCCATGAAACCTCCTGCTTATGTTGAACAACTTCCATCGCAAGAAAAAGAGGGACAGATACAAAATGAGGGTAGTCTTTTTGGTAGAGGCGACAATCCTCTTTTTTCTGATAGAAAAGCTATGAATGTAAATGATTTAGTTACTGTTGTGATCGATGAAAGTATATTTCAAAGCTCAACTGCCAAAAAAAGTCTTTCAAAAAATACAAATGATAAATTGGGAGGAGGAATCTTTACTAGTGCCGGAAATAACGCAGCATTAAATGGGGCACTAAACAGAGTAAACGGTTTGACAAATATCGGTTTTGGAACAAACTCACAAAATA
>JALVWI010000039.1 GCA_027038335.1 Campylobacterales bacterium
TCATAAGCTATGGCACTCTCTATAACTCCCGGACCGGTTTCAGTATGGATACCTTCAAGCTCCATATCCATATCTCTACAAAGTGAAAGCAACTCTTGATAAAAGTCGCTATAAACACTATTTCTCAATATCGAATACCCAAACATATCCGGAGTAAAAGGTTTTAAATTTGTATAATTTTTTTCTCTTAAAGAGTGCATTGTTTCATCAAAAAGAAAAAATTCAAACTCAGCAGCCGCATTAAAAAAAATGCCGAGAGATTTACCGTACTCTATTATCCTTTTTAGTAAAGTTCTAGGACATACTTCTTTATGAGGAGAACTTTTCTCAAAATCCATTAAAAAAAGAAGAGTATTTTCTTCCAACGGTAGCTCTCTAGCTGAATTTATATCTATAGTAGCTAAGGCATCAGGATATGCCGTATGCCAGCCGGTAACTTTTGAGTCACTATATAACTCATCACTACTATCCCAACCAAATATCACATCACAAAAACCTACACCGTTTTCAAGAGCTGAGAAAAACTTGGTTTTGCTTATATATTTTCCTCTTAATACTCCATCTATATCAGTTACGGCTACTTTTATCTCTTGCATATTTCTTTCATTTATAAGTTTTTTCACATCTTCTATCGTTTCAAAGTGCATACCACTCCTTTGCCGGAAATATTGAAACTATTTTATCATTTTTTATAGATAATTAACCTGAAGATACAATAAATAATAGTTTAAAAATTATAAACAATTATATTGCAATTTTAAAGAATTGATGTAAAAGATATTAATGTATATATGAAGAGAATATCACATCTTAAATAAAGTTTTAAAGAAAGAGCCGAACAATTCGGCTCTTATATGTTTAGTGTACTTCTTTCCAAAGTTTTGATTTCCAAAGGTAAGCAAATAGTGTAAAGATGATCAAAAATCCTATGATTTTAGGAATAAGTGATTCTCTTTCTGCTTTTTTGCTATCTCCTACACTTTCAAGATAACTGATAACTTTCTCAGTACTCTCTTTTGTAAGACCAACTCTAGGCATAGAAGTATTTTTGAGTAACTTTTGTGGATTGTCTATAAAAGTCTCAAGCTCTTCTTTACTTTTTGCTCTTATCATGATAGAAAGATCAGGAGGGGTTGCACCCATATATTTTTTTATATGATCTAAATATTTTGATACTTTTAATTTGAAAGCCAATTTTTCAGTCTCGGTTTTTAGTTTAGGTTGTTGACCTATTTGATACCATTTATCATATTTAACACTATGGCATCTTCCGCAAGCTGCTTCAAAAGTCTCTTTATCATTCAAATCTTTAGGAGCGATTGACTGTAAAAAGGCTACTATATCAGATACTTCTTTGTTTTTATCTCCTCCAGTACCAAAAAACTGTGGCATTGGAAAAGGTTTTTTAGCATTATATTTCATAGCTGTTAGCATTGCATGAGCAGGATTTAATATAAAATTTTTAAGAAATTTTGGATCATATATCGCACCGGCATCACTTAGATCAGGAGGTGCTACACCAAATGAAGCTGCCGCAGCTTCTTTAGACATAGGAGCAGGCATATTAGCTGCTTTTATACCATGGCATCCTGTACAGCCGGCATTTACTATAAGTTTTTTACCTTTTGCAGGATCACCTTTATAATTGATAGCTTTTAAATCACTAAATTTAAAATCAGCAGGTGCAACATGTTTTTCCATTTTTGAATGAGCATAAGGTTCAACACCCCAATATAGCAACAGGGTGAAAAAAACCAAAATACCAAATATCTTTAACTCTCTCATTTAGCACCTCCTGTTCTTCTTTTTTCTTTCATCGTTATAAGAGGCAACGCTATAAATAATAGGATAAAAAAGCTAACAGTAGGTATAAATCCAAACCAAGGAGTTATATCTTTGCCGCCTAAAAAGTAAACACCGTTAGGCGGTACTTTACCTGATATAGTTAACCAAACCATATCTATAAGCATTAGCCAAAACCATATCTTAAAAGCTCCTCTTTTATGAGCAGGAGCAACCACAGGACTTCTATCCAACCAAGGAAGTATCAAAAATACACCGTTAGCTATAGCAAAACCTATCAAGCCCAATGTAAATGGTTTAACTCCCGCGATAGAAAAGAAGAAACCTCTAAGTATCTCATAACTCCACAGGAAGTACCACTCAGGATATATGTGGGTTGGAGTTTTCATATAATTTGCCGGTTGGAAGTTGATAGGATCCATAGCAAATTCATAGTGAAAACCTACAAGATAGAAATAAAATATCAAAAATATTCCGACTATAAATAAATCTTTACTCATAAATACAGGCCAAAAAGGTATAACTTTTGACTCTTTTTTCTTACCTTCTTTATATTTTTTAGCTTCCTCTTCAAAGTCAAAATGTTCACCCTCTTCATTGTTTACATGAGGAATTCTAAGTGAATAAAAGTGAAGACCTATAGTAGCCATAATAACCAAAGGTAAAAGCAAGACATGAAGCATAAAAAATCTTGTCAGCGTAGGATCTGAAACAAAGAAGTTACCTCTTATCCATACAACCAAATCAGGACCTATAAAAGGAATAGCACCGAAAATATTAGTGATAACTTGTGCTGCCCAGTAGCTCATCTGTCCCCATGGAAGCATATATCCGCTAAAACCTGCTGCTGAGAAAAGCATAAAAAGAAGCATTCCGCTTATCCATATCATCTCTCTACCTTTTTTATATGAACCGTAATAAATAGCAACAAACATGTGGATATAAATCACAAGGAAAACGACTGAAGCGGCAACCGCATGCATGTGTCTCCATAGCCATCCATAGTAAACTTCTTGCATAATAGTATGGTTTACACTATCAAATGCCAAATGTGTATCAGGCTTATAATACATCAGTAAAAATAGTCCTGAGATAAATAGCATTCCGAAAGTTGTCATCAAAACAACACCCATTGCCCATAAGAAGTTTATATTTTTAGGTACCCAATATTCTGTAGCTAAAACTTTAGTTAGAGTTTTTATAGCCAATCTTTGGTCGAACCAGTCGCCCAAACTTTCGGCTTTTTTTATTTCTGCCATTTTGTCTCCCTTACGCTTTGTTTTCTGGGTTCTTGGCTATGAGAGCCTTATTTTGAGGTCCTTGCTCACCTAGTACCATTTTGGTGCCTACTATCTTATATGGAGGTATGTCAAGCGGTCTTGGAGGTGGTCCAAAGGTATTGACCGCACATGCGTTATACTCTCCACCATGACAGGCACAATGAAATTTATCTTTATCAGGAAGCCAGTCTGGAATACATCCTAAGTGTGTACAAAGACCTATAACAACCAAAAAGTCTTTTTCACCAAGCTTTGTATCTCTGTTGTCACACTTTTTAAATTTTGTGTGATCTTTTCTTAAAACAAATATAGGTTTACCTCTCCATACAAATGTTCTAAATTCCCCCGGTTTTATCTTAGATAGATCTACTGTGGTAAAACCTGCAGCCATAACGCTAGGCATTGGATCCCAAGTAGCTTTCATAGCACCAAGAGCCAATATGCCACCTACTGCTGCTACACTACCGAATGCAAGTCCGAGAAAATCTCTTCTGCTTTTTTCTATAGCCATTTTCTTCCTTCCTTTCAAGTTTATTTTTTATAAAAGATTACTTTTATAAAAAAGATGGTTGCTAGATTATAGATAAAATTTGCTAAAAATATAATTAATATCAGATAAAATTGATCATTTTATCATATAGTGTTTCAATATCGTTAGGTAATATATATGGATTTTTAAAATAATATTTATAATATGGTAGTGTTGTTTTAAAAAAGTCATTTTTATCATCTTCTTTTAGATTGACACACCAAAGATGTGGCAATTTCTTTTGTTTTAAAAGATTTAAAGACAATAATGTATCATTAATACATCCCAATTTTCCATGGCTGACTAAGAGTGTAACGGCATCAAAATATGTGGCAAAATCAATCATATAGTATTTTTCATCCACCGGTACCATAAGTCCTCCTGCACCCTCGATAAAAAGCACATCACATCTTTTTTTAAGTTTTTCAAAAGCAAGATCAATCTTTTCATACTCGATTTTTTGATTTTTTTTTGCTACAAATGGAGCAGCAGGAAGAGCAAAAGTGATAGGAACTATATCTTCTATCACTATATCTTGAAAGTCTGGATTTAGCTTTTTTGCTTTAATTAAAAGTTTTTCCCCATCTTCAGGTTTTTCTAAAACACCTGTTTCAATAGGTTTAAAAGCACCTACTTTGTACCCCTTTTGAGCAAAATACTCCATAAGCATTAAAGTAGTATAAGTTTTACCCACATTTGTCCCGGTACCGCTAATAAAAAACCTCTTCATCCCATTTTCCCAATCAC
>JALVWI010000040.1 GCA_027038335.1 Campylobacterales bacterium
AAATGCTTTTATATATAGATAATATGCTACAAAATTTTCACCAAAGTTTCAAAAGGGTAATTCTCAAAAAAAATGAAGAGTTAAAACACCTTTTTTATGCTTATAAACAAAACTCATTCCTTCAAAAGATTGAGTTATTTCAAAATGAAACAAATGCTTTATTGCTTAGATATAAAGAGAGTATGGAGTTTATACTACAAAAAAAAGAGCAGGAAGTTTTAACTTCTAGTGAGAGATTGCACCAAAAACTCTCTCAAATATTAACTCAAAAAGAGCAAAGAGTTTTGATGCTTTTAGATTCGTTTAAAGCAAATGATCCTAAAAAAAGAGTTAAAGAAAGTTTTGCCCAAATTATAAAAGAGAGCAAGCCCGTAACTCTTGAAGCAATAGAACCCGATGAAATATTTTCCCTTGTTACTCCTAAGACTAAAATAACTGCAAAAGCATTAACAAAAACAGATATAAATTAGGGCAAATAACTTTGTAAGCCTCCAAAAGATGAGCTTACTTTAGAGATTGCATTGCTTAATAAATTATCAATATATTTCTCAAATTTGCTTCTTTTTTTCCATCTAGGTTCTGTAACTCCACTAAGTTTTATGAGATCTTGCTCGGCATTATAAATAGTTCCTACTTCATCAACAAGTCCTACCATCTTTGCTCTATCGGCGGTAAAGATATGAGCATCAGCAAATTTATCTTTATCTTCTAGTTTTAAATTTCTAGCTTTTGCAACATCATAAACAAACATATTGTAAGTATTTTTTAAAACTCTTTCAAGTTCACTTTTTTCATCTTTGTTCCAAGCCCTCATAAATGTTCCGGCTTCTTTGTATTTGCCCATTTTTATGGTTTGTTCTTTGATGCCAAGTTTTTTTGCAAGTTCTGATATATTAAAACCATCAAAAATTACACCGATAGAACCTATTATCGATCCCGGATTGGCTACTATCTTGTCTGCCCAGATCCCCGCATAGTAACTTCCACTTGCCATAGTTCCTGCAGCATAAACAACTACCGGTTTTTGCTGTTCAAGTCTTTTTATAGCATAGCTCATTTCAACTGAAGGAGCTACAAGACCTCCGGGAGAATTTATATATATCAAAACTCCTTTTATATTGTTTTTACTTGCTTCATCCATTTTCTTTAAAAATTGATCACTTTGCAAAATGGGTCCGACTATATCTACTCTCATAAGGTTTGGTTTCATATATTGTTGAGCTTGCGGTTTAAAAAGATATGTTAAATATATCGTTAAAACCAGCAAAATAAAAAAATATTTTTTTATAAAATCCAATACACCTGTAATCGCTTTATACATTGCTTTAAACATAACGCTCTCCATTAATATATCCGCTTTTTACTTTTTTGGTATGCAGTATCAGTTCAAGCGGTAATTGCTTTAAATCCTCTACATGATCCGGTAGCAATATAGTAATCATATCGGCATTTTTACCATTTTGTAGATATGCACTCTCTTCAAGTCCCAGAGCATAAGCCCCATTTCTAGTAGCTGCATTTAAAAGATATTTAGAAAGAGTTAAAACATCTATGTCTATATGGGCAAATAGTACGCTTCTTAATTCATCCCAGATATTTAAGGATATATTGGAGCTTAAACCATCTGTACCGATACAAAGAGGTATATTGTTTTGCAAAACCGTTTTTAAATTTAGAAGAGGATTATTTAATAATCTATTTGACACTAAACAATGAGATATATATGAACCAAGTGAAGATATTTTCTTGTATTCATTTTGAGTGCAACAGTTTGCATGTACAAAAATTGTTTTGCATTCTTCAAATAAGTCAAGATATTTTGCAGGTGAATACATAGGTTTTGCATTTTTATTAAAGGTATTTAAAAACTCTTTAAATTTTCCACTACCGCTATCAAGCCACTCTCTTTCAGCCAAACTCTCCATGAAATGGGTAGATATAAGCAAGTTATCTTTTTTAGCCAACTTTGTGATATGATTTGCAAGTATAGGATGAGTTGAGTAAGGAGCATGTATCGAAAGAGCCGGAATAAAACTTTTACTTTTCATTTCAAAACTTTTTTGAACTCTTTTGTCAAAATTTGACTTTATTTCGTCAATCATATCAGCATTTGAGCCAAGTATCTCATTAAAATATACTACTCTTTGAGGTGCTTTATAGCAACTTATCATATCATCACCAAAACTACTGACTGCTCCAAAAGCGAGTATCCCGCTTTCTAGCATTTCATTTATGGCATTTTCATAGCATATATCATTGCAATTTTTTTGTAATTCATCTCTTTTTGATATAATACTTTGTAGCCACTTTACAAAATCACCGTAAATCAAGGTCGTTTTATTGGCTGAAAATTCCAAATGTACATGAGTATTTACCAATGAGGGCATGATGACTGAATTTGGAGAAAGTTTTTTTACTTTTGCATAAGGGTTATCTTCTATAACTTTATCTGCTTTTCCTATTTGAACTATTTTATTATCAAAACATATAGCCCCATCTTTTATAATGTCAAAATTATCATTGCAAGTTACTATATAATCCGCACATAATATTTTCATTTTCTTGCTCCTAAGTTATAGGTATGTAATTATACCATAAGAGTAAAAATATTTTATTGTTCATTTTTTAAGCAATAAATTGAATAATATATCTAAAATAATTGCTAAAATTTCGCATATAAAAAAACAAGGGGTAAAAATGAAAAAACTTAAACTGCTTTTTTCTCTTACGGCATTGCTACCTTTGCTTGCAAATGCCGCTGAGAGTAAACTTGATACCGGTGATACATCTTGGATGATGATATCAACTGCACTAGTGCTACTTATGACGCCTGCCGGACTGGCTATGTTTTATAGTGGAATGACAAGGACAAAAAATGTTTTAAATACTTATGCGATGGTATTTGGAGCTTTTGTTGTAGCATTTTTGGTTTGGATCATAGGCGGATACTCGATAGCTTTTGGATATGGCGGAAGTATGCAAAAATTTATAGGCGGTTTTGGAAATATATTTTTAAACGGTATAAAATGGAACGATTTAAATGGAACATATCCTACTTATATTTTTATAGCCTTTCAAGGAACTTTTGCCGCTATTACAGTTGCCATTGCAAGCGGTTCAGTTATAGAAAGGATGAAATACTCAACTTGGCTTGTATTTGCCGCTATTTGGACTATAGTTGTTTATGCTCCGATAGCACACATGGTTTGGGGTGGAAAAGGTGCTTTGCTTTTTGATGCAGGTGCACTTGATTTTGCCGGAGGAACAGTTGTGCATATGAATGGTGGTTTAGCCGGTCTAGTTTTAGCAGTTTTATTAGGAAAAAGAAGAGGTTATCCTAGAACTCCGATGAAACCTATGTCTGTTATGCTTACCGCTTTAGGAGCAGCTCTTTTATGGTTTGGATGGTATGGGTTTAATGCCGGTAGTGCATTTGGTGCAAATGAGATTGCCGGTGTAGCATTTTTGACAACTACCGTAGCAGCAGCTGCAGCAGGACTTACTTGGGTCTTTATCGAGTGGAAGATATATAAAAAGCCGACTTTATTGGGTCTTGCAAGTGGTGTTGTAGCAGGTTTGGTAGCCATTACTCCAGCAGCCGGTTTTGTAGATGCAAAAGGAGCATTTATCATAGGCATAGTCGGATCTTTTATAGGATTTTTCGGAGTAGCTATCTTAAAAAAGAAGTTCGGATATGATGATAGTCTTGATGCTTTTGGTATCCATTTCTTATCTGGTCTTTGGGGTGCTTTGGCAACCGGAATTTTTGCTTTAAAAGATAATGACTTATTGTGGGACGGACCATTAAAGGCAAGTGGTGATAGAGTAGGGCAGTTTATGGTTCAGTTAGAATCTGTAGCAGTAACTTTTACAGTAACACTTGTAGGAACAGTAGTAGTTTACTATATAGCTTCAGCTATAACAAAAGGTGCAAGAGTTGATGATGAGACTGAACAAATAGGACTTGATGAAGCCATTCATGGTGAAGAAGTCTTAAATTTATAAGGAGATAAATGATGAAAAAGATAGAAGCGATAATAAAACCCTTTAAACTTGATGAAGTAAAAGAAGCTTTAGTGGAAGCCCAGATAGAGGGTATGACAGTAAGCGAAGTAAAAGGATATGGAAGACAGCAAGGTCACAGTGAACTATATAGGGGTATGGAATATGTGGTTGATTTTTTACCTAAGATAAAGATAGAGATAGTTGTAACCGAACCGTTTTTAGATAAAGCATTAGAGATAATAACTACAAAGGCAAAAACAGGAAAGATAGGTGATGGAAAGATATTTGTATCAAATATAGAGTCAACCATAAGAATAAGAACAGGCGAAAAAGACGCTGAAGCTCTATAAG
>JALVWI010000041.1 GCA_027038335.1 Campylobacterales bacterium
TTTTGTGATACTGCTCTTTACTTATTTTCCCTTCGCAAGGAGCAAGACATCTTTTTATCTGATAAAATAGACAAGCCTTTTTACCTTTTAGACTTCCTCTTTTTTGAACTAGCGGAGATATTTCATATATTGCATTTAGTATATCTCTAGCGGCAGTAGTAAATGGTCCAAAATACTTGATATGTGAGCCTTTTTGAACTCTTCTAGTTATCTCAAATCTAGGAAAATCTTCATTTAAATCTATATAGATATAAGGATAAGTTTTATCATCTCTTAAGAGTATATTGTACTTGGGTTTGAGCTGTTTTATAAGAGAGTTTTCAAGTATAAGTGCATCATGTTCGCTATTTACCACTATATACTCTAATGATTTGCTTTGAAGTATCATACTTCTTATACGAGCACTAAGCCTAGGTGATGGGGCAAGGGACGGGGTAAAGCTAAAGTAACTTTTTACTCTATTTTTTAGACTTTTTGCTTTACCCACATACAAAAGTTTACCGTTTTCATCATAAAATTGATAAACTCCGGGTTCATTCGGTAGATTTTTTATCGTTTTTAGCATAATGCCATTGTAACAAGCCCTCCATTAAGGAGAGCTTTTAAAAACTTTTATTATTTTAATTTGTCTTGAAAATGTTTTATATTGATATATGTAAATTTGTATGCAATATATATCAAGATTGGCCAAGTTGCATACCAAAATAGTGCTTCACCTGTTGTCATCATTTCTCCTTAATATTTCATATCGCTTTTTAAGCTGTTTTCATCCATTCCGCCTCTGTCCATTGCTCTCCATGCAAAGAAAATATATGCCAAAACTATCGGTACCAATAAAGATACATAAGACATAGTAGTCAATGTATATTTACTTCCTGAAGCATTTTCAATGCTGAGTGAACTTTGCAAGTTGTACAATGAATGATAAAATGAAGTATGATTGTAGCCCAATATGGAAAAAAGTGAAATGCCTACTAAAATACTACCTATTCCACTAAACCAAATACCTTTTTTTGAATCCATAAAAAGTGTAGAAATTATAGCATATATTATCAAAATTGTTCCAATACTAAAAAAACCAAGACCAACTATCGGAAGTGATAATAAATTGTGCAAATATTTATATGTTGAAAGTGAAAATACCTTGGTTTGTTCATCATATCCTACTCCCATCATTGTAAGAAGTTTAAAAACAACAAATAAAAACATTGCTAAGAATATAACGGTATTTATTTTTAAACTCTTTTTTGCATTTTTTACTATACTTACTTCTTTAATGTTGTTTATAAAGTATAAAGCCCCTTGAATTCTAGCTAAGAACAGTAACATTAATCCAAAAGCTACATTGAAAGGATTAAGTAGAGCTTCCAAGCCGTATGCTGAACTTTTCCAAGTTGAAAAGTGATATTGATTGATAAAAAAGTTTCCTCCGGTAAAAAGTGTACCCAAGGCTACACCTATCAAAAATATACCAAGACTACCATTTATAAACATAAATATTTCGTATGTTTTTTGACCTAAAAAATTATCATTTTTCTTTCTATATTCATACGATACCGCTTCAATGATGTAGGTAAAAAGTATAGCCATCCATACTGCATAAGCTCCACCGAAACTTACAGAATAAAAAAGTGGAAAAGCAGCAAACAAAGCCCCACCGAACATAACTAAAGTCGTAAAACTAAGTTCCCATTTTCTTCCTAGAGAATTTATCATAAGAGTTTTTTCATCTTCATTTTTGGCAATACTAAATATAAGAGTTTGACCGCCTTGTACAAAAGTTATAAAAACAAAAAAACCACCTAAAATTGCAATAATAAACCACCAATATTGTTGTAATTGTAATAAATTTAGAGTGCCAAACATTTTATAGCTCCTCCTTTTTTTCTTTTATCTCTGAAAGCATTATCTTTATGTCAGCTATAAGTAAAAAAGTAAAAATAATTGCAAACATCCAAAAAGTTATCACAACATTTGAAACTACTATATTGGATGTTGACATTTTAACAGGCAATAACCCTTGTATAGCCCAAGGTTGCCTACCTACTTCTGCTACTATCCATCCTGCTTCTTGTGCGATCCAACCAAATGGAAGAGTAAACAATCCTGCATATAAAAGCCATTTTTTCTTTTCAATTCTACTAGTTATAGAAAAATAAAGCACCAATATAAAAAGAATCAAAAACCAAGTACCTAGTCCAACCATAATGTGAAAACTATAAAATGTCAAAGGAATATTTGGAACTAACTCTTTTGGATCATTAAAATATCCATATCCCATAATATTTGAGTGTTTTTCAAAATAATGCTTAGCATCTTTTGAGCCGGTTTTTTTATAATCAGCCAAAGCTTTGAGTGCTTTTTTACCTTGTTCTATTTTTGATGATAAGCTTTCTATATTCATTTTTTTGTTACCATAGACCAAGTCATCGATACCTGCTACAAATGCATTTAAACGATGATAACCAAGTATTGATAGTCCATAAGGAGCTTTTATATCAAATAAAAATGTGTTTTTTTTATCTCCAATTTTTTTATCAGGATTTAACAAACCTGCTATAACTATACCTTCTCGCTTTTCTCCTTTATAAATGCCTTCCATTGCTGCTAATTTCATTGGTTGATTTTGTGCTATGGTGTAAGCCGAAGAATCTCCGGTTGTTATGAGATATATAGAAGATAAAAGACCAAAACTAGCTCCCACAATAATACTTTTTTTAGCAAAATCAGAATCTTTTTTCTTGAGTAAAAAGTAACTGCTTATACCTACTACAAACAGTGATGCAAGTACATAACCGCTACTTATAGTATGTAAAAATTTAAAAACAGCATTGGGGTTAAAAACAAGTTGCCAAAAATCAACCATTTCATTTCTAGCACTGTCTGGATTAAATATCATTCCAACAGGATGCTGCATCCAACCATTTGCAATAAGTATCCAAAGAGCTGATAGATTTGACCCTATTGCAACTAACCAAGTAGAAAACAGATGAGCTTTTTTGCTTACTTTGTCCCATCCAAAAAACATTACGGCAAAAAATGTTGATTCCATAAAAAATGCCATTATACCTTCTATGGCTAGAGGTGCTCCAAATATATCTCCGACTATCCATGAGTAGTTTGACCAGTTTGTTCCGAATTCAAACTCCATGATGATACCTGTTGCCAAACCTATAGCAAAATTTATAGCAAGAAGTTTCATCCAAAACTTTGTTATATCTTTCCATTTTTCATTGCCGGTTTTTATATAAATACTTTCCATAATAGCTACTATAAAAGTAAGTCCAAGTGTCAAAGGCACAAAAAGCCAGTGATACATCACCGTAAGAGCAAATTGTGCTCTTGACCAATCTACTAAATGTTCCATTTTTTCTCCTTATCGGAATTTATCTGTTCTTTATTAAATTTTGTATTACAAAGTTTGATCTTTGGGCATCATTGTCAAATTTTGTTTGTAGTATATTAGGGAAAAAGAAGATTTTAAGTATTGCAAAAAAGATAAAAAATTTTATAGCTATTATAAACCATAATTTTTTACCCACTTTCATATTTTTAAAACCATCAATATAAAAATAAGCAATTTTTTTAAGATAAAACATTTTCCCCTCAAAACATATAAGTTGTAATAATAATATTTTTAAGTTTAAATTATATAACAGTAAAATTATTACTTTTTATTTTTAACATTTTAAGTGCTTAATCCTTTTGCACATAAGTTTCATAACTTTTTTCATTAAGTTCTTTGCAAAAAACTTTGTGTCCTTTATTGATAAACTCTTCTATAAGCGGTTCAGGTTTGAAGTCAGAGGTAATTTTTATAACTTCACCGCTATCGTATGTTCGTAATTTGTTAAAAATAACAGCCAAAGGATTTTTTTCTTCATTTAAAAGTTGATTGGCATCTATCGTCTCTTTTGGAGGTATTGAGGCTATATCTTCATCTAATTTTATATCAATATCATCTATCTTTTTACCGGTTTCCAAAGGCTTTTGCCCAACTTTTTCTCTTAGTTTATTTAAAAGCTCAGTCGGTTTCATTCCACCGACTATAGCAGCTTGTTTGACGGTAGCAACTTTTGCCAAAGTTCTTCTAAGTATCGGATTGTTAAGCTTTTTAAACTTTGGATTTATCTCTATAAGTATATCTTTCATCCCTTCATAATCATTTAAAAGCTCCGCTACGGTAGTATTCA
>JALVWI010000042.1 GCA_027038335.1 Campylobacterales bacterium
TTAGAGAGTAAAAGCTTTCCGCCTAGATAACCGCCGACTCCCCCTATGCCTAAAATAGCTATAGTCATTATTATCCTTTGGTTTTAATCTAATATTTAAAGAGTATTGAACCAAGTCTTAGCATATTTGAACCACATTTTATAGCTAGTTCAAAATCACTACTCATACCCATGGAACAAATACTAGCCCCGATATGATTTAAATCTGTAAAAATTTTATGAGTTATTTCAAAACTCTTTTGTATCTCTTTTTTATCATTACTATGAGCTCCTATACTCATAACACCTTTTAGCAACAAGTTAGGACACTCTTCTTTTATCTTATAGTAAATATCTTTTGCCATTTCAGGCATAACACCTGCTTTGCTATCCTCTTTTGCACTATTTATTTGCAAAAGAATAGGTACTTTTTTGCCGTTTTTTACTCTTTTGTCTATATTACTCGCCAATTCATAGGAATCGCATGACTGAATCAGTGAAGGTGAAAGCTCCAAAAGATGATTTATCTTATTTTTTTGCAATCTTCCTATAAAATGCCACTCTAAAGGTAACCCTTGTAGCTCATTCATTTTTTGTTTTAAATCTTGAACTTTGTTTTCACCAAAAGCTCTTTGACCTATTTGGTATAGTTTTTTAATCTCTTCGGCAGAGGAATATTTGCTTACCGCAACTATCTTTATGATACTATATTCGTTTGTTTGAATTCTTGCTTTTTCAACTCTTTGTAAAACTTCATCAAAATTTCTTTCATAACTATTCATATCTAACTCCTAATTAAAAATTCTTGTCAAATCATTATAAGTAGAAAATATCATCAACGAAAGCAGTATCGCCCATCCGGCATAAGTCAATCTTTCAAAAGTTTTTTCTCCGGGAGTTTTTTTTGTAATAATTTCATAAATATTAAACATTATATGACCGCCGTCAAGTGCAGGAATAGGCAGAAGATTTAAAATACCTAAATTTACTGAGATAAGTGCTGTAAGTCCTAAAAGTGCTACCAAACCGCTTGAAGCTGCTTGAGAAGTTACTTTTACGATAGATATAACTCCTCCTATCTCTTTTGCCGGAACTACACCCTCTACCATCTTTTCAATACCTACAATGATAAATTTTGAAGCTCTTATAGTTTCCTTAAAAGCAAAGGGTATGGAGTTGAAAAAAGTATATTTTTTTATATAAGTATTGCCAATGGGTAAGATACCGATAAGTTTTCTTTTTATATCTTCACCAAAAATATTTTTTGTTTTTTCTATTTTTGGTACAATAACTTTTTTTAAAAGCCTATTTTGTCTTTTTAGTACTATGATAAGTTTATCATTTGAACTTTCAATGATACTCTTTATGTCATCCCAACTCTCTATCTTGATACCGTTTATTGAGATAATTTTATCGCCTTTTTGCAATTTAGCTTTAAAAGCTGCAGAATTTGGAAAAACTTTTCCGATTTCAGGAGTTAGTTTATATACTCCTATATTTCCTATGGCAATATATAAAAAAAATGCAAGTAAAAAGTTAAAAAACGGTCCTGCAAAAAGTATAGCAATTCTTTGGTAAGGGGATTTTGCATTATAACTATCTTTATCATGACTAACTTTTGAAGGATTTAAGTCATCTTGACCTTTCATTTGTACATATCCGCCAAGAGGTATAGCACTAAGACAATAGTTTGTACCTTTGTAAAATTTACAAAGTAATTTTTTACCAAATCCTACACTAAAAACTTCTACTTTTACTCCAAAAAATTTAGCTACACTAAAATGACCAAGTTCATGAAAAAATATCAAAAAAGAGAGTATTAAAAGTGAAACAAGAGTCCCCATTAACTTGTCCTTATATAAGTATAGACATATTCAAAACCTGAATAAAGTGTAATTACAACCGCAATCCACAAAAGTAGTGTGCCATAGCTCCAATCCATCATCAAAAAGCCTATGGCAAACATTTGTGTTACTGTTTTTGTTTTTCCTATAAATGAGGCTTTGACGCTTCTTCCTTCACCGGCCATTAGTACCCTAAGTCCAGTTATGAAAAATTCCCTCACAAGTATCAAAAGTATAGCCCAAGGACTTGCTCTATCTATATACATAAGTCCCAAAAAAGCAGCTAATACTAGCATTTTATCAGCAAGCGGGTCTAAAATAGCTCCAAGTTTTGTTGTTTGTTTCCAACTTCTAGCGATAAAACCGTCAAAAAAGTCTGTTACACTAGCAAGTACAAAAAGCAGTGCAGCAAAATAATCAAGCCAACTTGGATGAATTCCGGCTAGCAGTGAGGAATTTCTGTCAACTAAAAAAAAGAACATCACTGGAGCCATTAAGACTCTTAAAAGTGCTAAAGTATTAGGAAGATTGAGCATTATTTAAAAGTTGTTCCACCGTCAATGATAAGTGTTTGACCTGTTATCCAGTCAGCCTTTTCACTACATAAAAAAAGACAAGCTCCAGCCAAATCTTTCGGCTCTCCCATCCTTCTAAGAGGTGAGAGTTCTACAACTTTTTGTTTTACCTCTTCATAATTTGTAAAGGCTTTTAACGCATCAGTATCTATCGGACCTCCGCTAACGGCATTTACTCTGATGCCCATACTACCAAGCTCAGCTGCCGCGTACCTTACCATAGCTTCAACCGCAGCTTTATTTGCTCCATGACCTGCATAATTTTCTATATACACAAGGTTTCCCGTACTACTTATGGATATGATACTCCCGCCTCCTGCTTTTTCTATCCTTTTAGCGGCTTCTTGAGAGCCTATCACAAATGCTACAACGGTTGCAGTATAGATATTGTTAAGTCCTCTTGGTTTTAGTCTCATAAATTTTCCATATCCTCCGACAACCGCACGACCCGAGATAATGGCATTTGATATAAAAAAGTTTATCTCATCAAAATCTTCATCAATTTGTTTAAAAACATCTTTGTAAGTTTCAGGTTCAAGTATATTTAGCTGATAATATCTAGCTTTTATATGATAATTTTTCTCCAAATCCTCAGCTATTTTTTTTGCTTCTTCTTCATTAGAGTGGTATGTAAAAGCTACATTTGCTCCGGCATTTGCAAATTCATAAACTATAGCTTTGCCTATACCTCTTGTTCCACCACTTATGACCAATGTCTTTCCCTCTATACTACTTTGCACACTCAATTAAAATCCTTCTATGTCAAATTCTGTCATTGCTTTTTCAATCTTAACTAAGTTTTTATTGCTAGGCATTGTTAAAGGTAGTCTATACTCTAGTGTATCAATAAGACCTGCTATATACATTGCTGCTTTAATTGGAATTGGATTGCTCTCGATAAAAAGCTTTTTATTTAAGTGAAAAAGTTTATCATTGATCTCTTTTGCTTTTTCAAAATCACCGTCTAATGCACTATGAACTAGCTCACTTTTTAGTTTCGGCAGTAAGTTTGCAGTTACAGATATGATACCTTTTGCACCATTAGCAAGCATAGGATAGTCTATGGCATCATCTCCGCAAAAAAGACTAAGAGCCGGTCTTTGGCTAAGCAACTCTATGGCTCTACTAAGTGAACCTGTTGCTTCTTTTATGGCAAAAATTCCCGGCACATCATCAAAAAGTCTAAAAACAGTCTCAGGAAGTAAATCCACACTTGTTCGTCCGGGTACATTATAAAGTACTACCGGTATCTCCACGGCATTTGCTATGGTTTTATAGTGTTGATATAAACCTTCTTGAGTAGGTTTGTTGTAATATGGCGTAACAGAAAGTATGCCATCAGCTCCTTGAAGTTCAGCAAATTTTGCCAAATCAACGGCTTCATGAGTGGCATTACTTCCAGCTCCAGCAAGTACTTTTACATCTGTATTTTTGCAAGTTGCTACGGCGATCTCTATACATCTTTTATGTTCATTATGAGATAGCGTAGCACTCTCTCCCGTAGTTCCTACCGGCACAACTACATCTATACCGTTTTTAATCTGTCTTTTTATAAGTTTTTCATAAGTTACAACATCTAGTTTTCCATCTTTAAATGGTGTTATAAGTGCAGTCATCGCACCTTGGAAATATTTCATTTTTCATCCTTTAAAATTATTGAAGTCAAATTTTTTGTATCAAAGTATTTATTTGCAACACTTTTTATCGTTTCAAGTGTCAATGTATTGATATTTTTTTCATATTCAAGTAGAGGTTTTATGTCCCCTCTTGCAAGATAGCTACC